>JBKJLT010000342.1:0-3189 GCA_046596765.1 Ferruginibacter sp.
CAGGTCTCTTAAACCTTCTGATTTTATTTTAAGTGGATTTTGTGATTTGGTTTCTTCGTTGCTGATGTTGTGCTGCAAGGTTTCATCCGCATTAATAAATTCAGTATTTGAAATTGCGGCAATGGTAACAGCAATATCTGGTAGTTTTTCTGCAGCCGCAGTTGGGTGGCAGGCCCTTATAGCATACAACACTGCCTGTGTAAGTGAAGAGGATTGTTCTGTAAGCCTTGTTTTCTCTTCACGAAGTTGATTATAAAAAGCATCTTCTTTTAATCTTAAGGCCTCACGATATGCTGTAAACCTTTCCCAGGCGGCAGTTCTGCGCTCTCTGTTGGGCCAGTTACTTTGCCTGATAAATTCTGCAGTTGCTGATACCTGTTTTTTAAGTGTTTCAATGGCTTCTTTATTAATTGCATTAGTTTGTTCGCCCAATGCCTCTTTAACCTTATCAATGTGAGCCTCAGCATCGGCAGCAAATTTTTCACTTTCCTTATCCAGCAAAGCCTGCCTGTCTTTCAAAGCATCCAGCAATAACTGCAGTTGGTTCCAGTTTTCCTGCCGTTGCTGGCTGTTGGTAAAACTGGTGCGTTTAAAATTTTCGAAAAGTTCTTTCCGCATATTTGAAACTGCCCTTGAATCCAGGGCATCAGCATTTTTAAATTGCCCTTCAATTTTTTCAATGGTTTCTTTCAGTTCTGTAATTGTCATAATCTGATTATTGCTGTAGTGTATTTTTTACAAATTTACAAAACAGGCACGTATTGTAATCTTGTTATACTGCTGTATATTACAAACATGAAGCAAAAAATTATATTAACCATAGTGGTATTTTTATTTTGTGTGGTATTAAATGCGCAACAACCGTATTACCTGCTAACTGGTACTTACACTTCTGGCAAAAGCGAAGGTATTTATGTATTTCAGTTCAACAGTATTGATGGATCGGCAAAAGAAGTAAGTCATATAAAAGTTTCCAATCCATCTTTTGTAGCGGTATCGCCGGATGAACAATTTGTTTATTCGGTTGAGGAAGATGCAGCTAAGAATGGTAAGAGCGGAGAGATAAGCGCATTTTCATTTAACAAAAAAACGGGCATACTTACTTTTTTAAACCGGCAACCTGCAGGCGGCGATCATCCCTGTTATGTTAGTGTAGATAAAACGGGTAAATGGGTTGCTACAGGCAATTATACCAGCGGAAGTTTGTCCATACTTCCTGTTCAGGCAAATGGAAGCCTGGGTGCGGCCACAACCATTATAAAACATGAGGGTTCGGGGCCAAATAAGTCCAGGCAGGCTTCTCCGCATGTGCATTGCACTTTTTTTTCGGCCGATAACCGTTTTCTGTTTGTACCCGACCTTGGAATAGATAAAATGATGATTTATGTTTTTGATGAAAATACAGGTCAGCTTACAGCAGCCAAACAACCATTTGCACAATCTGAGCCGGGCGCAGGGCCAAGGCATATCTGTTTTGACCGTGCAAATAAATTTGCTTATTTAATTGAAGAAATGAGCGGTACGGTTGTAACTTATAAATATAAAAATGGAAAGTTTAAGCGCAGGCAACGCATCAGCAGCATGCCTGCAGGCGATACCAGTTTTGCCGGCAGTGCAGATATTCATGTATCGCCCGATGGAAAATTTTTGTATGCATCCAACAGGGCAGAAGCCAATTCCATTGCTATTTTCAGCATCAATCAAAATAACGGAAAACTTTTACTCATTGGCCACCAATCTACCCTGGGTAAAACTCCCCGCAATTTTAATTTTGACCCTGCAGGAAATTTTTTACTGGTAGCCAACCAAAACAGCGATAAAATTGTTGTGTTTAAAATTAATAAAGATACCGGCCTGCTAACCGATACCAACAACAATATTAATGTAGGCAAACCTGTTTGTTTAAAGTGGATTTCGATGCAGTAAGAAATCTGCCCCAGCCAAAATCTCGTTAGTTTGACAACTTTATTACTGACCTGTTAATTAACTAAAATGCTGCGGAAGCTTTTTTTTCTTATACCTCTTTTCTTGCTTCCTTTTTTATTAATTGCCCAGTCGTCCGCTATATCCGCAACAATTTACGATGCTGTTACAAAAGCTCCGCTTGCATTTGTGAGTGTTACGCTTCAGGGAACTACTACAGGCACTGTTACAGACATAGACGGGCATTTCTCTTTTAATAAATTGCCTGCAGATGCGGTACTGCTGATAAGTTATATCGGTTACAAAACAAAAGAATTCAGGATAGAAAAAAACATTGCCACTGTGGCTATATTTATTGAGCCTGCAGATGGCCAATTGGAAAATGTGGTCATATCTACCAATGAAAATCCGGCGCACCGCATCATTAAATTAATGCAACGCAATAAAAAAAATAACGATCCTGAGCAGCAACCAACATTTAAATACAATGCTTATACTATTGCCGCACTGGCCGGTGGCGACCGCTTCTGGAACGGGAATGGCAATAAACCAGATACCAGTAAACAGCAGCGTTCGGTTCCGCAGATGGAGCAGTTAAATAAGCAGATGAATAAAGTGGTAAAGGCATCAAAAGATACATCTGGAAAAAGCCTGGGAAGCCAGTTGGGTAAAAGGTTTAAAGAAAATTACCTGATGCTTACTGAATCTTATACCGAACGCATTTATAAATTTCCAGGTCAAACAAAGGAGACTGTGCTGGCAACTAAATTTTCGGGTTTAAAGAATGCAACATTCGGCGTAACCACTTCCGATTTTCAACCCTTTGGATTTTATAAAGATTACCTGGTAATGAACAATATCAGCTTTGTAAGCCCGGTAATTGAAGGCAGCATCAACATGTATAAATTCAGACTTAAAGAACGCATACCTCACGAAAGTGATACCACTTATATCATCAGTTTTGAACCAAGGGCAGGAAAGAATTTTAAAGGCTTAAAGGGATTACTGTATGTTAATTCAGATGGTTATGCTATTGAAAATATTATTGTATCACCGTCTGATGAAAAAGGAATGATCTTTACATTTCGCTTGCAGCAAAAATACGAACGGGTAAAAGGCAAATGGTTTCCTGCGCAGTTAAACAGTACACTTTCGCAAAAAGACCTGCGTACCGATTCGGTTTTACTTTTTTGGGATTGCCGCAGTTATATTACAAACGTAGATTTCAGCAAGTCTTTTACCAAGGCCGATTTTTCCGATGTAAAA
>JBKJLT010000397.1:0-8645 GCA_046596765.1 Ferruginibacter sp.
AAGCAAAAAAAGAAGAGGCGTTCAATATTATTGAACAGCCCCTCCATTTCGCTTATGAAAAAATAACTAACTGAGAAACTAACTTAATTTAATATTTTAATAACCGGGGTTTTGAACTAAGTTTGGGTTAGCAGCCAGTGCCTGA
The DNA here is from genome assembly GCA_046596765.1 of Ferruginibacter sp. Taxonomy (GTDB): domain Bacteria; phylum Bacteroidota; class Bacteroidia; order Chitinophagales; family Chitinophagaceae; genus Ferruginibacter. The sequence goes on from JBKJLT010000397.1 coordinate 146, forward strand.
CTAGGTACCGGATAAACCAGGTACCTGGGGTTGTCTGTTGGTTTGTACTGCCATATTTTTAAGAACATACCAAAACGGATAAGATCGGTTCTTCTAACTTTCTCCCAATATAATTCTCTCCCTCTTTCGGCTAATATTGTATTACCAGCATATAAGTTTGAAGTATTCACTAAAACCAGAGAAGTTAAAGGAGTTGCCTTTCTTGCTACTCTTAAACCGTTCACCAGTGCCAAAGCACCGGCAGCATCTGGAGCTGTTGCACGCAATTTAGCTTCAGCAACCATTAATACTACATCAGCATAACGAAAGATAACTTCATCATTACCTGAATTGTTTTGGAAGTAGGCTGAACCATTGGTAAAATCGGGACCGTATTTTACAACTCGTATTCCTGTTATTTCCAGGTTATTGCCTGTTTCCTTCATGTCAGAAGCAATAGCAGGGTCAAACTGTAAAGGGTTGGCAGGAGTTTTCCTGTCTACCAATGCAACGTTAGCTTCATTATACTGCTGACCAATCATGAAACCTGGTCTCATACCAGAAGCATTGGTGATTCCCGGATAATATCTTCCACCAACCCTTGAATCAACGGCAGTATCTTTATAACGTCCGGTTTTATTGCTTGCGTAGTTGGTAACACCTTCCATAAGATCTACACCAGGAATTGATCCGCTGGAAAAATTGTTGTAAAAATCACTTACAGTGGTAAATCCATTCCAGCCAGAATTAGGCTTTGTTGAAGTTTCCTGGTTATAATGCAGCGTTCTGCACCACTCACCACGTACATCACTTAAATTTGAAGCAGATCCTGAATTATTTATAATAGTAAAAATATTCTCTGTAGATGAGCTGTTTGTTGCATCAAAGTTTTTGAAATATTCGTTCATGTAAGTATAGTTACCACTTGCAATTATGCTGTTTCCGATCGTGATAACCTGTTGCATATCTGCATCTGCAAAAGTTGGTGCAGCCCTGTTTGTCCAGGCACCCCTGTTTAAATAACATCTCATCAGCAGGGTATTACCGGCATTCTTCGTAGCTACCCCTGCACCGCCGGTTGCAGGCAGATTTGGTATAGCAGCAACCAGTTCATCAATTATAAACTGAGCAGCCGCCGCCCCTGATTTTACAGTAGGCGCATTTAACAGGTTATCTCCAGGATTCCTTACAGGATATTGACCGTATAAATCAAGCAGATAGTATAGGGATATAGCCCTTAATACTTTTGCCTGGGCTGCCTGAGATGCTGATGGTGCAAACCCTAATACATTAGTAGCATCGAAGTTTAATTTGTTTAAACTGTTGAACACATTCAATATGTATGCATGATCTGCATTCCAGGTATGGTTGTGTAACACACGCCAAACACCGTTATCATCCCAGTCACCACCTCTTGTAGGTACCAATGCTTCATCTGATGCATTCTCTTCCAAACAAAATAACAAATCTTGTGCAGTAAAGGGCCCGCCAAGGTCGGCATAAGCTCCCTGAAGTAATAGCCCTACGCCGGAGGCGCCCAGGGCATTGGCAGTTTGGCCATTAGTGAGACGGCTGTTTAAACCCTCATCTAATTTTGTACAACTAAATGCCGTAAGTAAGAGAAGAAAACAGAATTTAAAATTGTTATTCTTTTTCATAAATTATATTTTAAATAGATTATACTTTATAGTGAAAATTTGAAACCAAATGATATCTTCCTTGGTGTTGGGTAAGGAATATATTCAATTGATCTGGATGGATAATTATTGCTGCTCTTATCTATATTAACTTCCGGATCAAATCCAGAAAATTTAGTGATAACAAACAGATTACTTCCATTAACAAATGCTTCAAGTCCTTTAATATATTTTCCAACATTTGCAAAATTGTAAGAAACCGTAACATTCCTCAATTTAAAGAAGTTGCCTTTTTCCAGGAACCTTGTTGAAGCACCTACAGGGCTGCTGGTTTTTTCAGCAGAGTTGTATGCATTTCTGTCAATATTCCTTCCATTGGATATACCTGAGATATTGGTAACACTGGTAGCAGTATTATTAAAAATCTTGAATCCGGCGGCACCGCCGGCATTAACAACAAAAGTTAATTTCTTATATTTTAAAGTAGATGAAAAACCGTAGATATTCTGTGGATTTGGGTTACCTGCAAAATCAGGGTTTGCACCTATAATCTGGTTACCGCTTGCATCAAAACCACCGAATGATTTCAAATAATACTCATTTACCGTTTGATTGTTGGTGATGATCTGGCCTAAAGTACCCGATACACCTTGTCCATTGATCTGGCCGGTTAAAATCTTAATATCCTGTCCGTTTTGAGTAAAGTTCTTTAACAGGTTTTTATTATGTGCAAAATTGGCTCTTAAATCCCAGGTAAGATTAGTGTTTTCGATAACAGTACCCCCCAATGTGATCTCAATACCCTGGTTAATTAAGTTGGCAGGCAAATTTATAAAATATACAGAAGCCGGAGCCGGTTGTATGGCAGTACTCTGATACAAAATTTTGCTGGTATTTTTGTGGTAGTAATCAATATTACCATATACTCTTCCACTCTTGCTGGTAGCATCCAGCCCGATATTATAAGAATTTGTTTGCTCCCACTTCAGGTCGGGGTTGGCAACATTGATCTGACTTACGGTATTGTTTGCAGTAAACAGAAATTGCTCCTGAGCTGCACCAGCCGGAAACTCCTGGTTACCAGTAATACCCCATGAAGCCCTTAGTGCTAAATTAGACAATAATTTGTTTGATTGAAGGAAACCTTCGTTGCTTATCAACCATCTGAAAGCAACTGCCGGAAAATAACCGTATTTGTTATTGGCACCAAACTTACTCGATCCGTCAGCCCTCACAGAAGCAGAAAGAGAATACTTTCCGTCATAATTTAAACCAACCCTTCCAAAAATCGATTGCAATTCTATTTTTGGATCAATATAAATTGAAGGGGCATTCTGAGAGCTTCCATTCTGTAACATGGCAGTGTATGGAATATTTATCTTACCTGCCTGTGTTAGATTTGTATTAAACCCAGAGGCTGAGAAAGAATTGTTTGAAAAATTAGACTTCCAGTATTCGAAACCTGCTAAACTTTCCAGGTTTAGTTTTTTTGTTAAATCTGCCCTGTAAGAAAGCGTATGACTGAAAGTTTGAGAACTGAGTTTTTGAGAGGATATTGCACCAAAACCTTGTCCAGATAAGCCGGCATATCCCTGCAGAAAGCCGTAAATATTTGTGAATCTTTCTCCCGTACTATTGTTAATAGCGTAAAGGAATTTGTATTCCAGATTTTTTATTATTTTATAAGATGCACTGATGTTACCTAAAACAGAATTCACCTGTGCTACATCATCATAGCCTTCCAGTAAAGCCAAAGGATTACCAGATCCGTTTGTAGGATATATAAAAGTACCTGTGGCATCTCTGAATTCGGTAGTTGGGTTCCACTGTAAAGCAGAACTGATAATGTTGCCCTGTGAACCGGCTGTATTTGACACTGCGATAATGTCTTCACTTGTATGACCTGCAGTTAAGTTAAATCCGATGGTTAATTTTCTGTCAAGGAATCTATACTGACCACTGAAAGTACCTATATATTTATCCAGGCTTGAATTTTTAAATGCTCCATTTTCTGAAGAAGCTAAAAACGATGCTCTGAATTTACCATTCTCATTCCCCCCACTTACAGCCAGGTTATAATTCTGAGAAAGCTTTTTATTCATTAATTCTTTGAATGGATCAACATTTCCACCTTTATCCTGTCCGGTAACGCCATATTTTCCTAAAGCGGTTCTGAATTCTCCGGCATCCAGCACCTCAAATCTTTTCATTAAACCGGCATTCACATTAAAACTGGTTCCAAATTCAATTTTAGAGGCTCCTGAACTTCCGGTTTTAGTAGTTATAACAATTACACCATTAGCACCACGAGAACCATAGATAGCAGCAGACGACGCATCTTTTAATACATCAATAGTCTGAATATCATTTGGATTTACAAACAATAATTGGTTGCCATCAGGAGTTGATCCAAATACACCTGTACCAAAATTAGGTCTTGCACTCCTTCCATCCAATGGAACTCCGTCGATTACATAAAGCGGGTTTCCTCCTGCCCTGATAGAGTTGTTACCCCTGATCTTTACTGTGGTTGCCGCACCCGGCTGACCAGAAGTGTTGGTAACCTCTAAACCTGATACCTTGTTTTGCAACAACTGATCTGGAGAAGTAATTACCCCTTGGTTAAAATCTTTAGCCTGTACCGAGCCGATAGCTCCTGTTACATCCTTTCTTCTCTGTGAAGCATAACCAATCATTACAATCTCATCCAGCCGCTGTGTAGCTGAAACCAAGGTTACGCTAACAGTACTGGTGCCTCCAATTGATACTTCCTGTGAGGCAAATCCTACAGAAGAGAATACCAATTGAGATACACCTGCACCTACTGAAATGCTGTAAGCACCATCAGCACCTGTCTGAGTTCCGCTTTTTGAACCCTTGGCAACCACCGATGCACCACTTACTGGAGATCCGTCCTTATCACTGGTAACTTTTCCGGTAATGGTTTTCTGCTGTGCATTCGCTGAGAATACACTTGCAATTAATAGTAGGGCTATAGATAGCCTTTTAACAAGTAATTTTAATAGCATATAGTTATCGTTTTAATTTTGGATTATTAAAAGTATAGTCTTTATTTCAATTAAATTACTGTTAAATTTGTACAATCAATGCAAAGGTTTGCGAAACTGTTTGCAGTGGAAAAAAATAAGTTCAAATTATACAATAAGCGCTGAAATGGAGAATGTTACGCTGAAACGAATTGCTGAAGTGCTGGGGTTAAGTATTTCTACGGTTTCCCGTGCACTAAAAAATCACCCCGACATATCGGCTGCTACTAAAAAACGAGTGAACGAAATTGCCGGATTTCTTGATTACGAGCCAAATATCAATGCTATAAACCTTCGTGCCAAAAGCAACCGGGTGCTGGGCCTTATTGTTCCCACTATTTCCGGATTTTTTTACGACTCTTTTATTGCTGCTGTTGAGGAAGAATGCCGGCTGAATGATTACCGGCTGATGATACTTCAATCGGGCAATGATCCGCAGATTGAGATAAACAATTTAAGCATCTGCAGGCAAAACCGGGTTTCGGGCCTGTTTGTCTGCCTTTCTACCAGTACAAACAGCATGGAGGCCTTTGATAAATTTAAAGAGGCTGATATACCGCTGATATTTTTCGATAAAGTACCCGATGGTGAAAATTATAACAAGGTTTGCATTGCAGATATGGAAGCTGCAGAAATGGCTGCTATGTTACTTATTAAAAACAAGAAGAAAAATATACTGTCGCTCTTTGGAAACAAATCTTTTTCTATTACCAGGCATCGGTTAGAAGCTTACAGCAGTATCATGCTGCGGGAGCAGGATATTGTATTTGATGTTGAACATTGCAGCACCACAAAGGAGGCCAGGGAAATTACAAAACAATATTTTTCAAAAAAACAAAAACCCGATGCCATTTTTTGTATGAGCGATGAAATATTGATTGGTGCTATAAAAAGCCTGAATGAAATGAAGATAGACATCCCTTCAAATGCAGGAATAATAAGTTTGAGTGATGGCTTTTTACCATCGGTCTACACTCCTGAAATTACTTACATTGAAACCAGCGGCTATAAACTAGGCAAACTTGCCTTTATCAGGATGATGGAATGTTTAAATGGTAAGGCTATACCAGTTACCTTATATACCAAATCCTATCTTGTGCAGGGTGATTCCTTATAAAATTTTCTACAATTATAATCCTTACCGCTAGGGAGAATGAGGATTGTTATGCGTAAATGGTGGAATTTAATCCGCCGGATGGCGGAACAGTTTAACTTAATCTCTTCCAGAATATTTGCGGAGAGGGTGGGATTCGAACCCACGGTACAGTTTAACCCGTACGACGATTTAGCAAACCGTTCCTTTCGGCCACTCAGGCACCTCTCCAAAATACCGATTTTTATTAATTGCTTACTTTTACCTTGAACCGCTAACCGGCTGAACCTTCCCTAATCTATCCTTAATTTGTAAGGGGTGGCAAAAATACAATTCAAAGTGTTATTACCCAAAACTAAATGGTGAAACAGCTATTTTTATTTAATTTTTTTGCCTGTTTAATCATACTTTAAAACCAAATACGGTAAAGAAAAAATCCAGACTCATTTAAGAATCTGGACCTGCTATAAGTGCCTTGGTTAAATTTTACATAGCTGCTAAATGTACTTTTTGCTGAAGCTCCAATACACTTTCTTTAAATAAGCTGTCTGTATCCATCAAATCTTTTACCGTTTGACAACTATGAATTACAGTGGTATGATCCCTTCCGCCAAAATGCTCTCCAATAGTTTTTAATGAATTTTTGGTGAATGCTTTAGCCAGGAACATAGTTATCTGGCGGGCCTGCACAATTTCACGTTTGCGTGTTTTTTGCAGCAGCTTGTCGTAAGGCACATCAAAATACTCACATACCATTTTTTGAATGGCATCTATAGTAATTTCCTTACTGGATGATTTTACAAAATTTCTAAGTACTTTCTTTGCCAATTCAAGATCAATTTCCCTCTTATTAAGCGAAGATTGTGCCAACAACGAAATTAAAGCACCTTCAAGTTCCCGAACATTGCTGTTAATATTGTAAGCAATATACTTAACCACTTCAGGTGGCATCTCCAGTCCATCGTTCTTCATTTTTTTTTCCAGTATCTCTATCTTGGTATCGTAATCAGGCACCTGTAAATCGGCACTCAATCCCCAGCGAAACCTGCTCAATAATCTTTCCTGCACACCTTCCAAATCCTTAGGTGGTTTATCGCTGGTTAAAATCAACTGCTTGCCACTTTGGTGCAAATGATTAAAAATAGAGAAAAATGCGTCCTGCGATTTCTCGGCACGGTTAAAAAACTGCACATCGTCAATAATCAATACATCTATCAACTGATAAAAATGTATAAAATCGTTGATCGCACCATTTCGGCCATGATCTATAAACTGGTTGATAAATTTTTCGGAACTTACATATAATACCACCTTATTGCTATGAAGCCTTTTTACCTCATTGCCAATTGCCTGGGCCAAATGTGTTTTTCCCAAACCAACACCACCATATATAACCAATGGATTAAAAGATGTAGTACCCGGTTTTTCTGCAACCGTTTTACCTGCACGGCGGGCAACCCTGTTGCAATCGCCTTCTATAAATGCATCAAATGTATATGCATGATTTAACTGAGGGTCAATCTGCATTTTTTTAAGCCCGGGAATTACAAAGGGATTTTTTACAGGGTTATTTATGACGAGCGGAAAATCCATTTCGTTGTTTGAATAAGATTTGTAACCCTGCCCCGGTACATCAACGGTTTGTGGTTTATTTTTACTGTTCCCGCTGTCAACCATTATCCTGTATTCCAATCTTGCCTCTTTTCCTAATTCTCTTTTTAATGTTTTTGCCAGCAGCGAAACATAATGCTCTTCAAGGTACTCATAAAAAAACTGACTTGGCACCTGTATGGTTAATATTTTTTCTTTTAATGCAACAGGCTTAATAGGTTCAAACCATGTTTTAAAATGCTGCCATTCTACAATGTCTTTGATTATCTCTAAACAATTAATCCATACTTTGTCAAAAGCTTTCTCCATTAGTTCCTTAGCAATTTATATATCGAGTTAAGAATTTTTTCCCTGGTAGTTGCCGGTTAAATTTTTATTTCAATGTAAATTGAAAAAAATTTAGCAGGACAGCGAATATCGAATAAAATGTTGAAAAAAAAATTTTTTATTCATTTGTTTTTTTCTATGGAATTACAGTATGATATTCCCGACGCTCCTTTGGGAAATCCGAAATCCGTCAAGCCTGAAAATACACATCCCCAACCAGCCTGATTTACAGCTACATCCGTCCGCCAAATGAATTAGTATTTAACCTGCTTCCCAAAAAAATCAGGTTTTATCAGCATAAAAAACACAGCGAAAGTTTATTATTTTTTTCTGCACAAATCAACACTTATCCTATTATTTCCATATTAGTCGCCCAACCCTTAAACTCCCTTTTCAAAATAATTATGGGCAGGCGATGAAATTCTATTGCACATTTACATGCATCCAATAACAAACACAAGGAGTAAAAAATTAATAATTTTGTTTGTACAAAAAAATAAATTTAAAAATATTTTCTGATGATATTGTATCTGATTTAGGAAAAATCTTTTATCAATTCCATAAATGATGTGCTGGTAACCAAATGATTTTTACAAAAAAAAACCTACATAATATTTTTATCATAAAATTTATGCAATGATGAAATTCATTTTTCAGCAATAAAAACAGTTTATTTTTCTTAAAACCAGAAAGAATTAATCGGAAAATAATAATGAGGAAAAATATATCTACTTTTGAAGTCTTAAATATTTAATATGAGTTATGAATAAACCGGCAAATTAATTGCCAAATATGATACGGTACAA
>JBKJLT010000588.1:0-3069 GCA_046596765.1 Ferruginibacter sp.
CATCTTACGCCCACTGACCGCCGTTGTTGGTGTTCGTGCCGCTGGAAAAGCAGCGTTGGCAATCACCAACAACCAGTAGGGTAAAAGCAAAATAATTACTCCCAAAAAATGCCCAACATGTTGTTGGCGTTGCCTAACTAAAATAAAATCACACTTACAAAAATTGATCCTTCCGTACCAGTAGGGATATGAGAAGTGGGATAATTGACCTTAAAATTATGGTTTGTCGGGTTCAGACAAAATTTAATTACATTTATAGTACAAAGGCTGGTTGAACCCGCTTTTGCTTTTTGCAGCATCATCATTTCGAACTTGTTCTGTTTCATGTATCATGTATCATACCAAAGCGGAAGTTTTACTGAAGAGAACATTACTGATGTGGCACCAATCGAGAATAATAATTTTAAACATCGCAACAATGAAAAAAATATTATCGTGTTTGTACGTCTTGTTTTTTATTTTATTCCTGTTGGTATCATGCAACCATAAAGCCAAAGCACCCTCAAACGAAACCATCAAAGCTATGGAGCTTAAACAGGGAGATATTATTTCCTGTGGCCCACCCGATAAGGAATTTGGCAGGGTATCTTTTGCAACTTCCTGTTCTGACAACACAAAAAAAGATTTTGACCTTGGCATGGCACTGCTGCATTCTTTTGAATATGATGAGGCTGAAAAAGCTTTTGCAAAGATCATTGATAAGGAGCCCGGCTGTGCTATGGCATACTGGGGAGTAGCCATGAGCAATTACCATCCTCTGTGGGCACCACCCACACTACCCGAGCTGGAAAAAGGCGACAAAGCAATTGCCATTGCACAGTCCATCACTCAACAGTCCAAAAGGGAATCAGATTATATTGATGCCATTGCATCTTTTTATAAAGACTGGAATAAAGCAGACCACCGCAGCCGTTCCCTCAATTATAAAAACTCAATGGAAAAAATATATACGGCCTATTCCGATGATAAAGAGGCAAGTATATTTTATGCTTTGGCGCTCAGTGCTGTGGCAGACCCTGCTGACAAGTCTTTCGCCAATCAAAAAAAAGCCTACAGCATTTTAACAGCTTTGTATCCCGGCCAGCCGGATCATCCCGGCATTGTGCATTATATCATCCATAGCTACGATTATCCGGGGCTTGCAGAGCTGGCATTACCGGCCGCAAGAAAATATGCGTCCATTGCACCTTCTTCTGCGCATGCGCTGCACATGCCTTCGCATATTTTTACCAGGCTGGGTCTTTGGGATGATTGCATTAAATCGAACCTTGCTGCAACGGCTTCTGCAAAATGTTATGCCGAAACTGCCGGCATTAAAGGTCATTGGGATGAGGAGTTGCACGGCCTGGATTATCTTGTGTATGCTTACCTGCAAAAAGGAGATAATGACCTGGCTAAAAAACAATGTGATTATTTAAAGACCATCAACGAAGTGCAACCTTTTAATTTTAAAGTTGCCTATGCTTTTGCGGCCATTCCTGCCCGCTATGTGCTGGAGAATAAATTATGGGCAGCAGCAGCCGGCCTGCAGGTTCATAACGAAAATTTTGACTGGCAAAATTTTCCACGTCAACTAGCCATTATACATTTCGCCAGGGCACTTGGTGCAGTTCATACGGACAATGCTGATGCGGCCAGGGACGAACTAAAAAAAATAAACAGCCTTTATGAAATGCTTGCAAAAAAAGACCCCTACAATGCAAACCAGGTAATGATACAAATAAAAATTGCCGAAGCCTGGATATTATTTAAAGCAGGAAAAAATAATGAAGCTATACAATTGATGACTATTGCCGCCAGTATGGAAGACAATACAGAAAAACATCCTGTTACGCCCGGCGAAGTAATACCTGCAAGAGAATTTTTGGCTGATATGCTGATTGAAATGAACAAGCCTGCCGAAGCGCTGAAAGCTTATGAAGAAGATTTGAAAAAACACCCCAACCGTTTTAATGGTTTGTACGGCGCTGCATTGGCTGCAGAAAAAAGCAACAATATTGAAAAAGCAAATACTTATTACAGGCAACTCATTGCTATCGCAAATTCATCTGGTTTAAACAGGCACGAAATTGAAACTGCAAAATTATTTTTGAAAAAATAAAAAGGCTTAAAGTTCTATCTATTATACGCTTTCTTATCCTTATCAAAAAAAAGTGCTGGTTTGGGTGTAGTTATAGCTGCCTGCCTCAAATTATAGTTATGTGTATAATTTTATGCGTCGCTTTTGGTAAAAGGTAAAAATCCCCGATTAACAAACATATTTGGCATTAACATTTGTCTATTTTTCCATTTTGTTACAATATCTTTACTTTACCGAATTTTAAACCAAAATATAACCGTTTATGAAAAAATTAATTTTATTTCTGTTAACAGTATTTACCCTGCAGGGCTTTGCTCAGGAAATAAGTAAAGAGTACGACCGGATTGGTAAATTTGGAAAAGGTGGTGTTGCACTTGTGTGGAAAAACAAGCTGATAGGTATGATAAATACAAGTGGAAAAGAGTTGGTGAAACCGGAATACGAAAAGATAGGATCGTTTGGAAGTGATAACCTTGCTTTTACTACTATGGATGGAAAAATCGGAATCATTAATTTACAAGGAAAGGTAATTGTGCAGAATGATTATGAATCCATTTCCCAGTTTAATGGATCACTTGCAGTTACAAAAAAAGATGGGCTTTACGGCATCATTAATAAAAAAGGTAAAGTGCTGGTAAAGAATGAATACCAAAAATTAAAAGTAGGCAAATACGGAGATGTGAGGGCAATTAAGGACGGACAGGAAATATTATTGGATATTAAAGACTGATAAAAAATATTTCAACTAAATATTCAAACTGGCCCTGGTTAAACCGGGGCCAGTTTGCGTTAAAATAATGAACACGGCGTGCAGCAGAAAGAATTAATTTAGCAAGATGATTGAGAGCCTGCCCGAATTAAGAAACGTTAATGTAACCCGCTATATTACACCGCTGCGTGAAGGTGGTTCTCTGCCTGCCATTGTGGAAGCAGATGACGGGTTTATGTACGTGCTAAAATTCCGTGGTGCAGGGCAAGGTGTAAAAGCA
>JBKJLT010000113.1:0-17592 GCA_046596765.1 Ferruginibacter sp.
ATAGGTAAAAAAAAGAAAACGGCTGTTTACCTGGCACTTAACAAACCCAAAGGGGTTACCTGCACTACTGATTTAAAAGACAAAACCAACATCATTGATTTTGTAAATTTTAAAACAAGGATCTTCCCCATTGGCAGGTTAGATAAGCGAAGCGAAGGCCTTATTTTTTTAACCAACGATGGTGATATTGTAAATAAGATTTTACGTGCCGGTAACCAACATGAAAAGGAATATATGGTTACAGTTGACCAACCAATAACACTTGATTTTATACAAAAAATGCGGAATGGTGTACGCATTCTGGGCACCGTAACCCAAAAATGTTTTGTAAAGCAGGAAGGACCAAACCGCTTTAAAATAATTTTAATGCAGGGCCTTAACCGGCAGATACGGCGCATGTGTGAGGCACTTGGTTACAATGTAGAAAGCTTGAAACGCACCCGCATTATGAACATGACACTAAACAACCTGCCGCCCGGCAAATGGCGATACTTTACGCCTGCCGAGATTGATACGATAAATCAGATGCTGAAGAATTCGGGTAAAACGGCTGAGGGAGAGGGGATGGATGAGTAAATGAATTCAGGTGATTCACCCCAAGAGGGTGGCTTACCGCTGCAAGCTATCAATGGGGTGAGCCACCCTTTGGGGGTGACTCACCAAAAAAAATAACTTAGACTTTTTCAAAAGCAATACTTTCTTTGTATAATGTTTCGGGGTCTATATCTGCTTCGTTATCCCACTCCACAGTATCAAAGCTAATTTTAGCTGTTTTAAATAGCAATTCGTCTTTCAGTTCTTTAAATATACCTATGTTTAAATATGGCTTCATATCAAAAATCTTTTCTTCGCCATTTTTAAATTTAAGGAGGAGCAGGTAATCATTCAGTGTGGTTACTTCTTTTACAGCAAAATACATATCATTTACTTTAAAGGTTCAATAGGAAAAGGCTTTTCTCCATTCTGGCACAAAGCCCAATCAGCCATTAGTTCTTCCCGGTGTATTTCAATCCATGCTGCTACCAGCCTAACTTGTTTGGCAGGCAACTTTCCTTCTGCAATTTCACAATCCTCAATTGTTATGGTGGCAGAATAGTCGCCATATTAAACATGAATATGCGGAGGATTATGTTCTTTTGGCGCATAATACATCCGTATTATTAAACCAAAAAACATGGAAAGGGTTGGCATAATGTTCTTTTGTTCTTTAAAATTACTGTTTTTCTATGTTTCCTTTTTGAAAATTATTAAATAGCAAAGAATAGAAAAGTTCAAAAATGGTATTCAGTATAAGAGTGCCGCAACGATACTTAATAACAATTCAAATGCCCGGTTCAAAAAACTTCCTTCAACCTCTCCAAATCTCCTTGTTTTCCCTTACCTTTACCGCCCGAAAGAGACAAATATGCTCTTTCAGACATTTCCCACAAGGCTCAACAAGTGTCCCGTAGTTTCGGAACCGCCAGTAGGGAGTAACTAAAAACAGTTATGTAATGCCAAAGGTTAAAACCAACAGCAGCGCTAAGAAGCGCTTTAAAGTTACCGGTACCGGTAAAATCATGTTCCAAAAGGCTTTCAAACGTCACATTTTAACAAAGAAATCTACAAAACGCAAACGTAATATGCGTAAGATGGGTGTTGTTAGTGATGCCAACACGCATTTTGTAAAAAGATTATTGGGAATGAAATAATCCCGCCACCGGAAAAAACACAACAATTAACTTTAAAAAAATTAAAATATGCCACGTTCAGTAAATGCAGTAGCCAGCAGGGCCCGCCGCAAAAGAATATTAAAAGCTGCCAAAGGATTTTATGGTAAGCGTAAAAATGTATATACCGTTGCCAAAAACGTAATGGAAAAAGGTTTAACGTACAGCTACGTTGGCCGTAAATTAAAAAAGCGTGAATACCGCACTTTATGGATTGCACGTATTAATGCAGCCGTAAGGGAAGAAGGTACGATGACTTACAGCCAGTTCATCAACAAACTGAGCGTTAAAGGAATTGACCTTAACCGTAAAGTTTTGGCTGATTTGGCAATGAATGAGCCAGAAACATTTAAGAAATTAATAGATTCAGTAAAGTAATCTACTGTATGAAATAATAAAGACCGGTTGTGATTTTATCGCTGCCGGTTTTTTTTATGTGAAAATATCAGTGCCGATGTGCCAGATTCTAAAACTTAAAATGTATGGCTATTGGCATTTACCAAATGCCATCACACAAAGGCTATGCAGAATTTTTGCCAACGTACAAAAGCTATAAAAAAAATTCTGTTTGGTATAACATTCTGTTACTTTTGTAAAATATCTCTAAATCAAAACAGGTAAATCAATTAATGAATAATACTTACGATAGCCTTGTACAGCAAACTTTTAATTTTCCACAGGAAGATTTTAAACTGAAGGATGATTATTTACAATACAATGGTGTAGATATAAAGGCACTCATTGATAAACATGGTACGCCTTTAAAATTAACTTATCTGCCCAAAATAGGTATGCAGATAAACAAGGCTAAAACGTTGTTTGCAAATGCCTTTAAAAAACACAAGTACGAAGGGCAATATCATTATTGCTATTGCACCAAAAGCTCTCACTTTAGTTTTATTGTTGAAGAAACATTAAAGCATAACATACACCTGGAAACATCTTATGCTTATGATATTGACATCATCAATTCACTATACAAAAAAAGAAAACTTAACAAGGATATTCATATTATCTGCAACGGGTTTAAGCAAAAAAATTATACCAGCCGCATTGCAAAACTTATCAACGACGGTTTTAAAAATGTAATTCCGGTGCTGGATAATAAAGAAGAGCTGAGCATGTACAAGCGCAATATCCGCACTGGTGAGCCGTTTAAACTTGGTATAAGAATAGCGGCTGAAGAAGAACCTACTTTCCCATTTTACACTAGCAGGCTGGGCATAAAAGCAAAAGATGTGCTGGCATTTTATGTAGATGAGATTGAAGGGTATGAAGATAAATTTCAACTGAAAATGCTGCATATATTTTTAAACAAGGGTATTAAGGATGATATTTATTACTGGAGTGAGTTGCAAAAAAGCATAGCATTGTATTGCCAGTTAAAAAAGATATGCCCCGAACTGGATTCAATAAATATTGGTGGTGGGTTTCCTATTAAACATTCCTTGGGTTTTAATTACGACTACCAGTTTATGATTAACGAAATAGTTGGTAATATTAAAGCAGCCTGTAAAAAGGCAAAAGTACAAATGCCCGATATTTACACGGAGTTTGGAAGTTATACGGTTGGCGAAAGCATGGCTCATATCTACAGTGTTATTGGCGAAAAAATTCAAAACGATCGGGAAACCTGGTACATGATTGACTCTTCATTTATTACTACACTGCCCGATACCTGGGGCATTGGCGAAAAATTCCTGATGCTGCCCATCAACAAATGGGATAACGAATACCAGCGGGTAGTTTTAGGCGGTATAACCTGCGATGGGCACGATTACTACGATAGCGAAGAACATATAAATGAAGTGTTTTTGCCCAAAGTTAAATCTACTAACGAAGAAAATCTGGAGAGTAATAAAGAGCCTTTGTATGTTGGATTTTTTCACACAGGTGCTTACCAGGACCAGATAAGCGGCTATGGTGGTATAAAGCATTGCCTTATCCCATCGCCTAAGCATGTAATAATTGAAAAAGATAAAAACGGAAAATTAATAGAATGGGTTTATGCTAAAGAACAAACTTCGCAAAGTATGTTAAAGATTCTTGGATATAAGTAGTGCTTACCCACTCATGTAATTTAATTATAGGCAAACTTTGTGTTGTCTATTTTTATTGATCATTAAAATACCGGCCATGCTAAACAAGCTTAATAAATCCTTTTTGCTATTGCTATTATCAACCTTAATTACAGGTAGTGCAGCTTATGCACAAACCGCCGAAGACTCTATAAAAGCGGTTATCAATAAAATGTTTAGCGGAATGAAAAATAGCGACACTGCTATGGTAAAAGCATGTTTTACCGAAACAGCTTTTATGCAAACTTTTGGTAAAGACAAAGATGGAAAAGCCATTATTACCACCGATAGCCCCAGCGATTTTGCAAAAATCATAGCTACTATACCTGCAGGTGCAGCAGATGAACAAATTGTTTTTAAAGACCTTAAAATTGATGGCCCGATGGCTGCTGTGTGGACTCCGTTTAAATTATATTTTAACGGAAAATTTTACAGTTGCGGTGTAAATTCTTTTCAACTAGTTCGCATTGATAATGTTTGGAAAATACAGTACATTCTGGATACCCGGAGAAAAAATAACTGCGAATGATTATTGAATCCACTGCGTGGATTTTTATATTGCCACAGAAGCACTGAAGCACAGAAAATACATTTACCAGTTTCTGTGATTCCGTGCCTCTGTGGCAATCCTCTTTTTGCCGAAGGCAAAAAAGAAAAGCCCCTCTCAAGAATAAGAGGGACTTTCTTCCCATGTTACCGGGAACCAAACCAACTGTATATTTATGAAAAAAACTATGCTTATTGTATAGTGATTTCTTTTGCACCGCTTTTCACTTCTTCTTTCTTAGGAAGTTCCAGCGATAAAATTCCGTTTTCGTATTTAGCTGTAATGTTGGATGCATCAATCTTTTCATCCAGTGTAAAACTGCGTTTGAAAGCTTTGTAACCAAATTCTCTGCGAATCATTTTTTCATTTTCTGTTGCTGCCTCTGTTTTCTTTTCGGCACTGATGGTTAAAATCTTACCATCTAATTTTACATTAAAATCGGCCTTTTTCATACCCGGTGCTGCGAGTTCAATTTTATACTGATCTGCTTTTTCAACAATGTTTGCAGGCGGAAAATGCAATACATCTTCCCTGATTGATTTGCCGAAATTTACTGGCAATTCATTGAATAATTCATTCATCAAACCATCAAAACTTTTGTGGATTGGGTTGTTAACTTTTACGAATGTCATAGCTTTATAATTTTTAGGTTTTTAAATTTTATGATTCTGCACTACTATCTTCAAATAATATTCCAACCCTTTTTTTGCGGACAATCTTTCAAAAATTTACAAGTTTTGCGGCCATTGTGGCTGGTTAGTGTTTTTTAAAATGACATAGTTGCCGATTTTTTTAATTTCGAGATTGGGAATACTATTAAACCGGTTGAATATATTTTGATGGAAGTATGTAATTTCACACTCTAAAAAATAAATAAGATATGTATCCAGAAGAAATAGTAATTCCGATGAAAGAAGAGTTGACAGAAAACGGTTTTTCTGAATTGTTAACTGCCGAAGCTGTAGAAAATACGCTGGCCGAAAAAGGCACTACGTTGGTAATGATCAATTCAGTTTGTGGTTGCAGCGCCGGTACCGCCCGTCCGGGTGTATTAATGGCTGTGCATAACACAACAAAAAAACCAAATCACATCACCACCAGCTTTGCCGGTTTTGATATTGAAGCTGTAAATAAATTAAGAGAGCATTTAATGCCTTATCCGCCATCTTCCCCAGCCATTGCTTTGTTTAAAGATGGTAAACTGGTGCATTTTATTGAGCGCCATAATATTGAAGGCCGCAGTGCACAAATGATTGCCGAGAACCTGATAAGCGCATTTGAGCAACATTGTAATTAACAGCATTAATAAGTAAGTACCATAAAAGCCTCCTGTTTAAACGGGAGGCTTTGTATTTTAATTTCAATACTTTATACTTCGCAGCTTTAATTCAGTATTATTGCGCTAATCAGTATATTGCACTCCGAATTTTTATAAACCTCAAACAAGCAAATGTATCCCAATTTATACTATATTTTTAAAGACTGGTTTGGCGTAAAATGGCACGGGTTAAGCTTCTTAAACACTTTCGGTTTATTTGTTGCGCTTGGCTTTGTAACCGCTGCTATTGTTTTAAGTAAAGAATTACAACGCAAAGAAAAACAGGGACTATTATCGCCCAGAGAAGAAATGATTGTTGTGGGAAAACCAGCATCTGTACTTGATATCCTTATTAATGGTATTGTTGGATTTATTTTCGGGTATAAAATTTTTGGTCTCTTTATAAGTAAGCCTGCAGAAGTTAATCCACAGGAGTATATATTTTCTACAGAAGGTAATTTGTTGGGAGGTTTATTGATAGGAGGCATTTTGGCCTGGTTTAAATGGTACGATAAGAATAAACAAAAATTAAAAGAGCCTGAAAGGCGCAATGTGCGTATCTGGCCGCACGACAGGGTTGGCGATATCATCATACTAGGTTTAATCTTTGGAATTATAGGTGCCAAGCTTTTTGATAACCTGGAGAACTGGAGCGATTTTGTAAAAGACCCGATTGGCCGATTATTTTCTGCCAGTGGATTAACTTTTTACGGAGGTTTAATTCTGGCTGCAGTTGCCATTTGCTGGTATGCTTCAAAAAAAGGAATAAAAATCATTCATTTGGTAGATGCTGCAGGACTGGCTTTGTTGCTGGCTTATGCAGTTGGGCGCATTGGTTGCCAGGTATCGGGTGATGGCGATTGGGGCGTATTTAACAGTGCTTATGTAGTCAATGCCGAAGGAAAGGTGGTAGAAGCCGGGCCTGATGATTACCAGAATCAACTTAATAAATATAAGGCCTATTATTTAGACGGTGCTGTAATTGATAAAGGAAGTAGTGGGCAAGACAGCCTGGTTTACGTTACCGACCGCAAGTACGAAAGTTTGGAAAAAGTACCTCACAAATCGTTTAAAGGGCCATCTTTTTTGCCAACCTTGATGTTTGCTTATACCTATCCCCAAAATGTAAATAAGGACGGTGTTTTAATTGAAGGCTGTAACGACGAACATTGCCGGGCTTTACCGCAACCGGTTTTTCCTACTCCGTTTTACGAAACTGTTGTCTGCACTTTATTGTTTTTAATATTATGGAGTATTAGAAAACGAATTTCTACACCCGGTGTAATGTTTGGTATATACCTGATTGTTAACGGAATCGAAAGATTTACTGTAGAACTTATCCGGGTAAATAATACTTATTCCATGTTCGGCTTTCATCCTACACAGGCCGAGTTAATATCAGCACTACTTATTTTAACGGGTCTTATATTCATTATTATTGTAAAAAGAAGAGCTTCAGTAAAGTCGTAAATTTCTCTTTTAATTAACTCTATCAAGTTGTAACCTTTCTTTTCGTTTAGCGTATAAGGGGATATTGCCAGATATCCTTGATATTTACCGTTCAGTACAAAACAATGTACTATGTAACACATAGTACCTACTTTTGTGAAGTAGTTATCAAAGTATATAACTGATTATTTAAAAAAATACCCGACAGCCATTCGGGTTTAAAACAAAAAGTATAGCCATGAAAAAATTATTCAGCCTGCTGGCTGCTACTGCCATCGGCATGTCCAGCTTTGCCCAATCCGCCAACGGCGGAAAAATTACCGGAAGTATTAAAGACGGAGGTAATCAAAAGATTATTGATGCAGCCTCAGTTTCTCTCCTTAAAGCAAAAGACTCAAGCCTCGTTAAAGTTGCTGTAACAGACAATTCCGGTAATTTTTCGTTCGAAAATGTAAAGGAAGGAAATTACCTGGTGCTGGCAACTTCAATCGGCCATTCAAAATCTTACAGTCAGGCAATCAGCATTTCTTCAACTGCGCTTTCAGCTAATGTTGGGGTTTTGCAATTGGTTCCCGAAGAAAAGGCTTTGAAGGAAGTTTCAGTAAGTTCTAAAAAGCCATTGATTGAAAGAAAGCTTGACAGAACTATTGTAAATGTTGACGCATCAATCACCAGTACCGGCAGCACCGCACTGGAAGTTTTGGAAAAATCGCCTGGTGTTTCTGTTGATAAAGACGGCAACATAAGCCTGAAGGGAAAAGCAGGTGTTATTGTTTATCTGGATGGCAGGCCCAGTTATTTAAGTGGCCCCGATCTGGCAAACATGCTGCGCAATATGACTGCCAGCCAGTTGGAGCAGATTGAAATTATGACCAATCCTCCTGCAAAATATGATGCCGCCGGTAACGCAGGTGTTATTAACATCAAAACTAAAAAGAATAAAATGTTTGGTTACAATGGTAATATAACAACCGGGTACACACAAGGCAGATACGCTCGTTTTAATGAAGCTTTAAGTTTCAACTACCGCAATAAAAAAGTGAATTTTTTCAGCAACGTAAACTACAACCGTAATCACCGTAGCCAGGAATTGTACATTATCAGAAATTTTCGTGATGCCAATACAAAAGTTATCAAATCAATTTTTGATCAGTCAACGTATATGGAAAGTCAAAGTCATAATTACGGCGCAAAAATAGGATTAGATTATACCGTATCTAAAAATACTACTGTAGGTGTTGTATTAAACGGATTTTATAACCCAAGTTTATGGCAAAGCAATACCAAAACATATATTTTCGATCCCAATTATAATTTAACAGATATTACAACTGCCAGTACAGAAAATGATGAAAAGTGGAAAAATTTCAGCTCTAATTTTAATTTGCGAACTAAGCTGGATACAGCAGGGCAGGAGCTTTCAGCCGACCTGGATTTTATTCAGTATAAAGCTACCAGTGTACAGCCACTCGCCAGTTCTTATTACGATAATATGGGAAACCTGCGTCAGGCGCCAGATGTATTGAATGGAACATTGCCTACCAATATAAAAATATACAGCGGTAAGGTTGATTATACATTGCCATTAAAAAATGATGCAAAGTTTGAGGCAGGTTTTAAAACCAGTTTTGTAAATAATGATAACAACGCCCGGTATGACAGTCTGAAAACAGGTTACGCTGTTTTAGACAGTGCCCGTAGCAATCATTTTATTTATGATGAGAACATTAATGCTGCTTATGTAAATTATAACAGGCCACTTGGAAAAAAATGGAGTGCACAACTTGGGTTAAGGGTTGAAAATACGAACTCGAATGGCGTTTCAAAAGGATACACATATAATGCTGCCCAGGATAAATTTGAGTACACAGAAACAAAGTTTAAAAGATCTTACACCCAGTTGTTTCCTACAGTTTACCTGCAATACACTGCCAACGAAAAAAATCAGTTCGTTATCAATTATGGCCGCAGAATCAAAAGGCCCGATTATGAGGATATGAACCCCTTTGTTCACTTTCTGGATAGGTACACTTTTGAGCAGGGTAATCCCAATATAAGTCCCCAGTTCTCTCATAATATTGAGCTAAGCCATACATACAAAGGGTTTTTAACAACAACATTGAATTATACAGCTACCAATGATATCATTCAGCAGGTGTTGGAGCAAAACGACCAGACCAACGAAACCTATATCAGAAAAGCGAATATCGCCAATGCCAAACAAATTGGTTTAGAGGTTACAGCAAATAAATCAATCACCAAATGGTGGAGCGGTAATATCTATGCCAATGTTTACAACAACCATTTTAAAGGCATTGTAAATAATGACGCAGTATCAATAGGAATAACCAGCTTTATGGTACAATTGCAACAGCAGTTTAAGTTCGATAAAGGTTGGGCAGCAGAGTTGAGTGGCTTTTACCGTAGCAAAGGCCTGGAAGGCGTGATTTACATTAAGCCGATAGCCCAGGTAAATGCAGGTATAAGCAAGCAGGTATTAAAAAACCAGGGAAGCCTGCGTTTGAATGTACGTGATATTTTTGCCGGTGGCGTGTTTAAAGGATATAGCAAATACGGAACTGTTGACGCCAAATTTAGAAACGTAAATGATAGCCGTGCAGTAAGCCTCACTTTTACTTATCGGTTCAACAAAGGAAAATTAAAAGCAACCAGCAGCAAAAGAATCAGCGGTGCAAGCGATGAGCAGAACAGGGTAAAAAGCGGCAGTTAAGCTGCATTTAATAAAAAATTAAAGAGAAATGGTTCTTTTTGTAAAAACCTGTCGCCTTTGTGCGATAGGTTTTTTACTTTTGAAAAAAATACCATTATGCCTTCATTTGACCTTGTAAGTAAAGTTGATTTGCAAACACTGGATAATGCCATCAACACTGTAAGTAAAGAAATTACCAACCGTTTCGATTTTAAGGGATCTCACGTAGTGATTAACCTTAATAAAAAAGATTTTAAAGTAAACCTGGAAGCCGACAGCGATATGAAAATTCAGCAGATTATTGATGTGCTGATAAGCCGGAGTATGAAACAGGGCCTGGCTGCTGAAGTATATGACTTGAGTAAAGAACCCTTTCCCAGCGGGAAAATAACTAAAAAGGAGGTGCCTGTAAGAAACGGCATTAAGCAGGAAGATGCCAAGAAGATTGTTAAGATTATAAAAGACAGCGGCCTGAAGGTACAGGTGGCCATTATGGACGATATTATACGGGTTACAGGTAAAAAAATAGACGACCTGCAGGAGGTTATACAGGCAAGTAAAAGCTGGAATGTGGGAATTGCCCTGCAATATATCAATATGAAAAGCTAGGATTAATAGATAATTGGTTAGTGGATAATGCCTGCCTGTCGGTCAGACAGGGATAATTCTTTAATTTATTGAACGGTTTGCTAAATAAAAAACTGCCTAATTAAATGGCATTATTCATTATCAATTATAACATTATCCATTTATTCCACTTTTTTTAACTCAAAAAGCTTAATTTTGTTCCCTTATTAAAAACTGTACGGCAAAACCCGTACGCTAAAAATTTAAAATTATGAAACAAGGAATTCACCCGGGAAATTACAGATTGGTTGTTTTTAAAGACATGAGTAATGGTACCCAGTTTTTGAGCCGTTCAACCGCTGGATCAAAAGAAACAGTAACTTACGAAGATGGTAACGAGTATCCGGTAATTAAACTGGAGATTTCAAATACTTCTCATCCTTTTTACACCGGTAAAAACGTACTGGTAGATACTGCTGGAAGAATTGATAAATTCAACAAACGTTACGCAAAAAAGGATAAATAATTTAAATAGAGATTCTTATCTTTATTTTCAAGTTTGTTTTTCATGGCTATACTTTAAGTCCCTCCGGTTCTCCGGGGGGATTTTTATATGTTGCCACAGATTACACAGAATTTCACGGAGGAATCAATCGGTAACCAAAAGGATTTTGCTGTAGGGTTTTTTGTACTAATCAGTGTAAATCCGTGTAATCCGCGGCTAACATATTTTTTTGCTTTCTTCTTAGTAGTTTTACCAAATGCAAAAGATCATCTTTACAGAAGAATACTGCAGACCGGAGAATCTTCATCCCTTCACATACACCCGCCATATACAGGATATCCGTATCGGTATTTTAACCATCCGGGAAAAATGGGAGAGATACCTGAAAATACCCTCTGCCAATAAATGGGAAGATCATTATTTGGATGACGATCAATCTGTAAAAATCGAAAGAAGTATTGGTAAAGATAATTACCTGATGGTTCATGCAAATGTGCTGCCCACAAAATCTATTATCAGCAAAATAAAAAAACTAAGTAACGGCGAATTTCTCATCGGTGGTAAAGAAGGCGGTATCGCATTTAAATTTTCAGGTAAAGAAGTACTGGGGTTGCATAAGATCAAAATCAATAAATCAGTAGAACTTAAAGACGATGTAAAGGCAATTCATTATCCATGGCAGATATTCCAACTAAATGATTGGGCATTGCGGGAGGACTTTAAATTGATTACTTCCGGCATAAAAAGCAAGGCTATTTCTAAAACCAATAAACTAATTAAAGCTGAGCAAATCTTTATTGAAGCAGGAGCAAAAGTTGAACACTGTATTTTAAATGCCACCGATGGCCCCATCTATATTGGCCGCAATGCCATTGTAATGGAAGGAAGTTTTTTAAGAGGGCCGGTTGCTATTTGCGAAGGTGCTGTAGTTAAAATGGGTACCAAAATTTACGGAGCTACAACCGTGGGGCCATTTTGCACAGTTGCCGGGGAAGTAAAGAACTCAGTTTTATTTGGATTCAGCAACAAAGCACACGATGGTTATTTGGGTGATAGTGTTATAGGCGAATGGTGCAACCTGGGCGCCGGCACCAGCAACAGCAATGTAAAAAATACTGCAGGCGAAGTAAAATACTGGATTGATGCAGACCAGAAAGAAGTGAACGCAGGCAATAAAGGAGGGTTATTGATGGGAGATTATTCCAAAGCAGCTATCAACACTTCTTTCAACACCGGAACAATGGTTGGTGTTTGCTGTAATATATTTGCCGCAGGCCTTACGCCTAAATTTATTGCCAACTTTTCCTGGGGTGTTGATGGTATAACAAAATACAAACTGAACAAAGCATTGACTGATATTGATAACTGGAAAAAATTGAAAGGACTTACAATTTCCGACAGGGAAAAACAAATTTTGACTGATATTTACAAATTATTTTAAAAAGAAAATTATATGCGTAAACAAATTGCTGCAGCAAACTGGAAAATGAACTTAACCCTGCAACAGGCAGAAACCTTAATGGATGAACTGATTGCCATACCTCATGAACTTAAAGAAAACCAGGAAGTTGTTTTTGGAGTTCCATTTCCATATTTGATTAGCATAAAAAATAAACTGGCCGGCAAGCAACATGCTTTTTCCGCAGGATGCTGTGCAGTTGCAGCACAAAACTGTTATGATAAAAAAAGCGGAGCATATACCGGTGAAGTAAGCGCCGAAATGCTGAAAAGTATTGATGTAGATTATGTAATACTTGGCCACAGCGAGCGCCGTGAATATTTTAATGAAAGCCATGCCATGCTGGCTGCAAAAATTAATATTTGCCTGGAGAATAGTTTAAAACCCATTTTTTGCTGTGGCGAACCATTGGCAATAAGAGAAGCTGAAACACAAAACAGTTTTGTTGAAACTCAATTAAAAGAAAGTTTATTTCATTTAACTGCTGAACAATTAACCGGTTTTGTAATTGCCTACGAACCCATCTGGGCAATTGGTACAGGCAAAACCGCCAGTAACGAACAGGCACAGGAAATGCATGCACATATACGCAACGTAATGTCAAATCAATATGGGGCGGCTGTTGCCGACAGTATTTCTATTTTGTACGGTGGAAGTGTAAAAGCAAATAATGCTAAGGATATTTTTGGGCAGCCGGATGTGGATGGTGGATTGGTAGGGGGCGCCAGTTTAATAGCGTCAGACTTTGCAGTTATCATCAACAGCCTTAAATAAACATGGCCTAAGACCATGTTGAATAAATGGTCTGACGACCTCGTCTGACCATTTATTATAAAACTGATTTTTTCTCAGCCACTGCAAAAGCAAAACTAACATCTGCGTCCACAAAACTGTTCAGCTTTTCAACTTCCAGAATGGTTTTGCTGCCAGCAGAACTGCGGTGGTACATAGGTAAAAATTTAGCGCCAACAACTACTTCTTTTAAAGTGTAAGAACTACGATCCACAACAGTATTGCTGAACATGTCATCGAATGCTTTAATAAAGACCAGGATCTCGCCATTGATATTGGCATAATCATCCATCGTAAAATTAAATAACGGGCTGTCTTCTGTTATCGGATGTACAATTGTCCAGTTAAGTGTTAATGCATTGGCTAGTTTAAACTCCAGTTCAAGCGGGAAAAATTTATTGACCATTTTTCTATTTTCTTCAATGGTCATTCCAAAAGTAACTTTTGCTTCGGCATCGGTAAGGGTGGTATTTTTATAAGGAGCCACACGCAACATTAATGCAGTAATATTTTTGTATGGTGCAATGATTGCATTCTCTGAAAATTTAAGATAGGCCTTTGGTTTACTGAATCTGCCATAAAACAAACCGGTAGCAATACCGAAAGTAAGCAGCCCCATCAATGCTTCGCCTGCGGCCACTGCACTTGTTAAAATACCATTCGGGCTTATGTGGCCGTAACCAACCGTTGTAAAAGTTTGTGCACTAAAAAAATAAGCAGCACCAAATTTACCGAGGTCCGATAAACCGTTAATGCCATTTAGATGTTCAACACCTATCAGTACATAAATGCCTGCAAAAATAAAATTGATGATGATGTAAAAAGCAAAAATGATTGTAAAAAATTTCCAGCCCGGTAAACTAAGCATGGTGTGATACCAACTGATCCTGTTTAAAAAAGAAACACCCCTGATCTCGATATTGGGTTTGCCGGATTTGTTTACAAAGCGGCCACCATAGTCCGATGCATTAGTACCAAAACCGGTATTGATTTCCGTTTTTGCCTTCAAATTAAATTTTCGTAAAACAGCCATGGCTATAAAATTAAATTAAAAATGCAAAATAAGCATAACACCACTTGTTTTGAAGAAATACTTTAAAGTAACTTGCGCATGAGTTTTATTAACAAAAGAATTAAAGGGAATAAGAAACCCTAGTTGGTTTTAAAAGAAATTTTAAAAAATGAGGAGATAACCACCAACGAACCTTTTTGAATTTAATATTACCGGGGAGAAAATTTCATCATTTATGCAGGCAGCAAAAATATTATGGCAAAGTTTTCTCTGGCGCAGCCTCTATTACATTTCTGCCTTTCTTTTAAATATTTTAATTGCAAGGCATTTTGAAGCTTCACTGAGCGGGTCTGTTTATTACCTCAGCAGTATCTATGCTTTTTCAGTGCTGCTTTTCAGCCTTAGCATCGAATCGGGCATTATTTACTTTTCGGCAAAAGCACAGATACCTGTTGAACGGCTTTTCAGTTTCTCAATACTATGGACATTGTTTATTGGTTTAATTACCTGGCTGGTTGTTTTGCTTTTTTTTAAAGAAACATATACCGGAATTCCCAGACAATTCCTGATAGTATCTGCCGTTTTATATATCAGCGGTAACCTGCTTACTACTTATTGTGCAGGTTTTTTTTATGCCCATAGCGATTTCAGGTCGCCAAATATCATCGTTGTTGCCTGCACTATGCTCTTAATTGCTTTAATTCCTTATAACGGGATATCTATTATACCAGCTGTAACAAACGAAAATTATTTTTATGTTTACTTTGGTTCTTTTTTTGTACAGGGTATATGCATGGCCATTGCGGCCAGGCTTAAATATATTAAGGCAGGGCTTCTTCATTTTATAACAATAGCCGAATTCAGGATATTATTCAGGTATTGTGCGCTGACATTTACGGGCAATGTTATTTTTTTTCTGTTATACCGTGTTGATTATTTTTTTGTTGAAAAATATTGTACGGCAGACCAGTTGGGCAATTACATCCAGGTTTCAAAACTGGTACATCTCTTTTTTATATTGCCAACCATATTGGCAGGTGCTGTATTTACCATGAGTGCAGGTGAAAAACAGGATGGTATCAACAAATTATTGCCACTTTTATCAAGGTCAATATTTTTACTGTATGTCTTTATCTGTCTTGTTTTAGGCCTGGTGGGCCAATGGCTTTTTCCATTTGTTTTTGGTGCAAGTTTTACAAGCATGTACAAAACCTTTCTGATGCTGATCCCCGGCATTCTTGCGCTGTCGGGAATGTTTACCATCACCGCTTATTTTGCCGGAAAGAACAAGGTAAAAATAAACATTATTGCGGCTGTGTATGCCTTTGTTGTGATTTTGGCAGGAGATATTATTTTTATTCCAAAGTATGGTATTGTGGCTGCGGCAATGGTGAGCAGTGCTGGTTATATTGTGTACCAGATTTATATCATAGCGTCGTTTAAAAAGGAATATGAATGTAACGCCGCAGATTTTTTTATCTTTAGACTATCTGACTTGAAACAAATAAGAAACGCAATTTTCGCATCGCTTAAAATAAAAAATGAAAGTTAGCAGCAACGATCTGTACACGGATGGAGCATATCTTACAAATAACCCCACCTGGGATATTGAAGATTCAATGTGGAAGGCAGCGGTTATTTTTAACCTGCTTCAAAAAAATAATATTGCGGTAACTCAGGTTTTAGAAATTGGTTGCGGTGCCGGAGGAAATCTTCTTGAACTTTCAAAATTAGACAACGGCATAAAAAGTTTGACAGGATATGATATTTCTCCGCAAGCAATTGAACTGGCCCGTAAAAACACATCGGATAAAATATTTTTTTTTAACGAGGATATAACTCAAAAAGAACCTGCTCATACCGAACTTATGTTGGTAATTGATGTAGTAGAACATGTAGATGATTTTTATGGATTTTTAAGAAACATAAGATCAAAGAGCAACTATTTCGTCTTTCATATTCCGCTGGACCTTTCGTGCAGAACGATAATGAAACCGCATGTTTTATTACAGCAACGCCAGTCAGTTGGGCACATACATTACTACACAAAAGAAATGGCGGAGTGGGCTTTAAAGGATACCGGGTATCAGATCATTGACTGGGTTTACACCAAACCAGTTGTTGATGTTCAGCCGGCAGATTCAATAAATCGAGGCATAAAAAAAATATTGCGTAATATTTCCTTCATCCTTAATAAAGACTGGAGTGTTAAAAAATGGGGTGGTTATTCAATAATGGTTTTAGCTAAAAAATAATTGAAGTAAATGAAAGTATTATGGCTTGTAAGCTGGTATCCAAACCGCCTGGATAAATTTACTGGTGATTTTATTCAACGCCATGCGCAGGCTGTTTCGAAATACTGTAAAGTTGAAGTGATTTTTGTTAAAAAAGATGAAAGCCTTTTGCCAAATACAACTGCAACTGAAAAAAACGTTTCAGGAAATTTAACTGAGCAAATAATTTATTACAATTCTTCTAAAACAAATTTTAGAATTATTGACAGGGCCCTATCTTTTTTTAATTATAAAAAACATTACCGCAAAGCAATCACGCAGTATTTTAAAACACAGGGCCAGCCTGGTTATGTGCATGTACATGTGGCAATGAATGCCGGGGTTGCTGCACTCTGGGTAAAGAAAAAATGGAACATACCTTATTTAGTTACTGAACATTGGGTTGGCTATTACAAGGAATCAGTACCATCTATTTATGATAACAATTACCTGTTCAGGGTTTTAAATAAACGTGTACTGGCAAATGCTGTACTTTTTTTACCGGTAACAAAAGGACTTGGCGAAAAAGTAAAAGCCAATTTTGTAGATGTGCCATTCCAGGTCATTCCGAACGTGGTCAACACGGCTTTTTTTAAATACAAAGTTTTCAATCCCCCTAAGTTCCGGTTCATTCATATTTCGTACATGAATTTTCAAAAAAATCCGGAAGGAATGTTTGCTGCCGCACGAATTCTTAAAGACCGGGGATATGCTTTTGAACTTTTTATGTTGGGCAATGAGAGTGAAACATTAACTACTTTGGGCAATAAGTATGAGTTGCTCCCGAACGTGGTGATGTTTAAAAATGCGGTCCCTTATGCTGAGGTTGCCACCTGTATTCAAACTGCCTCGGTTTTTTTGATGTTTAGCCGGTTCGAAAATCTGCCTTGTGTGTTATTGGAAGCTTTGTGTTGCGGATTACCGGTTATAAGCACTGATGTTGGCGGCATTGCCGAAGCGGTTAATAATGAGAATGGGATTTTGGTTGAAAGGGAAAATATTGTTGCCCTTGCAAATGCAATGCAAAAAATGATGGATGAGTATGGCAGTTATAATCGGGAAAAGATAGCAGCGGAAGCGTCTGCAAAATACAGCTATGCAAACTTAGGCAGGCAGATTGCAGCACTTTACAAATAAAAATTGCACGGCCTTAATCACATCTATTTCTTAGTT
>JBKJLT010000189.1:0-5635 GCA_046596765.1 Ferruginibacter sp.
AACAACCCCCCTCAATTTTTGACCGATGTAAACGGGGTACTTTATTTTAGTGCGACAGATGCAACCAATGGCACCGAATTATGGAAAAGCAATGGTACTGCAGGAGGTACAGTATTAGTAAAAGATATTTATGCGGGAACAAACAGCAGTGGTATTTCAGGGTTGACTAAAATTAACGGTGTTTTATATTTCTCTGCCTCTGACGGTATTAATGGCAACGAACTATGGAAAACAGACGGAACTTTAGCCGGTACAGTGATGGTAAAAGATATTTATGCAGGTGTAAATGGCAGCAATCCTTTCTCTTTAATAAATTTTAACGGAACACTATACTTTAGCGCCAACAATGGAATTACTGGTGCTGAGCTTTGGAAAAGTGACGGTACTGCTGCCGGCACCGTATTGGTAAAAGATATAAGAAGCGGAGCAAATGCAAGTAGCCCGCAAAACATTTTTAACGCTAATGGAGTTTTATTTTTCAAAGCATTTGATGGCGGCACTAGTCAGGATCAGCTATGGAAAAGTGATGGTAATGCAGCAGGTACGGTGCTGGTAAAGAATTTTGGCGGTTCCAGTTCAGGGCCGCAGAATTTTACCATTTCAAATGGGAAATTATTTTTTATTACATACGAAACCACAACCGGTTTTGAACTTTGGAAAACCGATGGTACGGCAGCGGGTACAGTATTGGTGAAAGATATTTATGCAGGAGGAAGTTCGGGAAGTCCACAAAACATGACCGATGTAAACGGTGTATTATTTTTCGTGGCCAACGATTTTGCCAGTGGATATGAATTGTGGAAAAGTGATGGCTCTGCCGCAGGTACGGTATTGGTAAAAGATATTGTTGCCGGCTCAGGGAGCAGTTCCCCAGGAAGCTTAACCAATATAAATGGGGTGTTGTATTTCTCTGCCTATGAGGGCACCAATGGTAGTGAATTATGGAAAAGTGATGGTACTGCTGCCGGAACAGTATTGTTTAAGAATATTTTCCCCGGAATTACTTCATCCAATCCATCTTCCTTAACTGCGATCAATGGCAAACTCATATTCACGGCAAATGATGGAATAAACGGAGAAGAAGTATGGCGTAGCGATGGCACGGCTGCGGGTACCTTTATGAGAGCAGATGTTGCTATTCCGGGAGGGTCTAATCCCTACAGCTTCACCCAGTCAGGGCTGTTAACATATGCAGTATTTACAACTGAAGAGTATGGAAGTGAGTTATGGGTGGATTATACCACCATTATTTTACCAGTCGGCCTGTTGAATTTTGATGGCCAGCTTCAAAATAGCAATGCCCTGCTTAACTGGAAAACTGCAAACGAGAAAAATACCCGTTCTTTTGTTTTAGAAAGAAGCACAGATGGAAGAAATTATACAGCGGTTTATAATGTTGCTGCTTTTAATACAGCAGGCGATCATCAATATAATTTTACCGATCCTAATATTACTGCACTCAATGCTGCAGTTGTTTATTACCGGTTAAAGCAAGTTGATGTGGATGGCCATTTTTCGTATTCTCACATTGTAGCACTATCGCCTGCGGGCAGGAACATTGTTTTGTTGTATCCCAACCCGGTACAGGATAAGGCTAACCTGATGATTACCGTAAATAAACCGCAGCAGGTTCAATACCGGATTATTGATAATACAGGAAGAATTATTGCAGAACAAAAACGCAAAATAATAAGCGGCAGCAATACTATATCTATTGATTTAAGTGGGCTGGCGAAAGGAATGTACTGGATAGAATTTAAAGGCAAAACCATGAATGAAAGAAAACCGTTTGTAAAAGAATAATCAATATCAGCAATTAATCATTTTTTATAATTCTGCCACAACGCCATTCATATTCTATAGATCGAAAAATGATCCAGCTGTAATCCTTATCTGTAAAGATCAAAGAGATGCATGAGTCATCAAAAATTTCATTGGCATGCTTTATTAATTCGCTCCATTGTAATTGCAGTACGGGGCTGCAATCGTTGGATAAAAAATATACCGGTCCATCATCAAATTGTAATAATTCCTGTGCCTTACGGAGCATATCTCCAGCATTGGTATTCCATGTAGCCAGGAGTGACAGATCCATCACATATTTAAATGCACTGGTAGAAGGATGATCTTTTAATACCTTATCCAGTATGTCTTCTCCGGATGTTGTTATCATGTCGGAGTTTAGCTCCGGATTGTTTAATGCCTTTATTGCTTGGATATAAAAAGGTTGTTCTGCTGCTGTTACATGGCAGAGAGATTCAATATGGTATTGCATCCCCAACTGTTTAATAGCATTAAAATAATTTAGCCAATGAAATTGTATTCCACGCTGTATGTTGCTACGGGCCTGTAGCTGCATTTGTAAGCGCAGGCGTTTGGTAGCTAATTCTATTTTTTGAGTTTCGTTCAAATTATTAAACAAGTTTACTTAATCGCCCGGATGATAAGTTTTCTCTGCATGCTTCATCACATCTTCTTTATAAAACAATACATCTTTAAACTGTCCTTTGCTGTACATCAGCCCTTGGTCAAAAAAATGTTTAGAATTTACATCGCCGCTTTCTCCACCGGCTAACAATGATTTTGCTTTTATTCTTTTACCAAACTCAACAGCGCAGATAAAACTGTTACCATTTACACCATATCTTTTTTTAGTACCGTTAAAACTGCGACTAGTATAAGATGGTAACATACCCCATTGTGCCGATACAAAACCAACAGGTATACTGGGTTTGCTGTCATCAAACTTGTTGTCAATGTCTGATGAGATGCGTTGAAACCGGTTAACATCTCCCCAGGCAATTTTCCAGTCACCATACTTTTCTTTCAACTCATCAATAACAGCCAGTAAAGGTGGTACCACTTCGTTCACATGCACGGTGGCAGCAAATTCATTTGTTTTATCAACTTGGTCAGCATTGGGTTTATCAACCCTTGTTTTATTGATAGCCGCCGAAATTTTTTGTCCCCATTCAATTGCTAAAGTTGTAGCAACAGAATTTTCGCCGCATCGCAAGTCCCAGTTTTTTAAAAGAGTAATGGGTTCAATCAATTGCGTGTAAACAGAGTCAGCGGGTGAATAATTTTTTTCAAATGCATTTACCAATGCAGGAATCAGTTTTTCAAAAGCAGCAAGATAAGTATCGTAACCTGCAGCAATTACTTTATCAAGGGTGTATGCCTTTTCTTTATCCAAAACCCTAACCGCATTAATGCCCCGGAAGTTTTCTCCGTCGGGAGCTAAGTATGTTGCATAATCAGATTTCTTAGGACTGTATTTTCCGGCTACAGTAAATGGTGTGGAGTTGCAATTTTGCAGCCATCCGTTTTCGGGGTTGTACAAGTGTACACTTTCATTTACGGTATGATATCCTTTCCATTCTGTTGCAGATATTGTTCCATCAACAGGTTTACTCCAATCGTATTTTGGATCACGCTTTGGTAAAAAATTTCCATGCCAGTAAGCAATATTCCCTTCGGCATCGGCATACACGGTGTTATTGCTTGGGTTGGCACCAATGTCCATCGTTTTTTTAAAGTCGGCAAAACTTGTTGTTTTATTACGTAACCAGCTTTGCATAAAACCCTTTGTATCCCGGTTGTTGTGCCGCAAGCTAATGTATTCACCGTCACGCTTTGCCACAATGGGGCCATGCTGTGTAAACATGGCTTTGAATATTTTTGTTTCAAAACCGGTAGCCGTTTTATATTTTATGCGGATTGGTTTTATGGTAACCGGTTTTTCTTTCCCTTCATACTTATAAAACCATTGTTTATTTTTTTTAGTCAGCCTTTCAATATAAGCATCCGAAATGTCTACTGCGCTTGATGTATGCATCCATCCGCAATGCGCATTAAAGCCCTGGTAAATAAATGGCTGCCCCCAGGTAACGGCACCATACACATTCATGCCTTCCTCACTAACCATGTGTACCTCCGGGCGGAAATAAAAGGTTACATGCGGATTGATGTATAAAATAGCATTGCCGTCTTTTGTAATTTTTGGCGCAAAAGCAAAACCGTTTGAGCCAGTTAAAGCTTCTTCTGTATATTCCTGTTTTGCAAAAATTTCATCTGAGCCAAAAAAATTCTTTACCTCATTAATGGAAATACCACCCGTGCTGATGGCACCAATACTGCCATCCGTCCAAAGCAAGGGATACCAGGGTTGAAAGCGATTTAGCAATGCCGGTTTTATTGTTGGATTTTTATAGAGAAAATAATTTATCCCGTCAGCATAAGCGTTCAATATCTTTTTGAGGAACTCGGGAACTGTTGCATAATCTTTTTTTGCATCTGCGCTATCAATCACTAATCGAATGAGCAAGTCGTTGTACAGATCATTATCACCATTAACTTCTGATAAGCGGCCAAGCTTTTCAATATAATTTAATTCCACTCTTTTAAAATCATCTTCGCACTGCGCATAAAGCAAACCAAAAACAGCATCGGCATCCGTTTTACCGTAGATGTGGGGAATACCATAATTATCTCTTACGATAGTTATGTCTTTAGCCAGTTTTTCCCAACGGGTAATTTCTGTTTTTGAAAAAGGTTGTGCAAATAATTGCAACGGCAATAACAGGGTAAGAAAAAATAATTTCATGTTGATCAGTTTTTAATTGGTTCATTGGCTTCAAATATCCGCAAAAAATTTTCGCCCAATATTTTACGGATATCTTTTTTACTGTATCCTCTTTGTAAAAGTTCTTTGGTAATTAGTGGCATAGCTGTTACGTCATCTAATTGTTGTGGTAAAGAATTTACACCGTCAAAATCACTACCCAGCCCTACATGATCTACTCCAATTAATTTTACAATATAATCCAAATGATCGAGCAACATCGAAAGCGGAGGACGTAATGAGCTTACTTCATCCGGATATTTTTCAAACAGGTATACCTGCATAAAATAAGGTTCAGGATTAATCTTCAGCAATGAATCCATTTCTGTTTTATGTTTTGCTGTAAAGGCATCACTTCTTTTTTCAAATGTTGAATCGATAAAGCCACTGTAAAAATTCAAATGAATAACACCGCCGTTTTTACCAATGGCCTTTATCTGGTCCTCTTTTAAATTGCGCCTGTGTGGACATAAAGTATAGGCACAACTATGAGAAACGATCACCGGTTTTGTGGTAGTGTTTATGGCATCCCAAAAAGTTTGTTCGCCAACATGGCTCAGGTCAACCATCATACCAAGTGTATTCATTCTCCTCACAACCTCTCTTCCAAATTCAGTTAAACCTTTTTTTCTTGCAGAGTCTTTCAAAGTCCTTCCCTCTGGGGAGGATTTAGGAGGGGCCGTTTCGTCCCATGCAGATGTAGCCCAGTTGGTAGAATTATTCCAGGTGAGTGTCATATAACGAACGCCTCTTTTGTAAAGCGCATCTAATTTATTCAGGTCGTTCTCAATCATGTGTCCACCCTCTACACCAAACATTACGGCCAGTTTTTTTTCTTTTACAGCGGCATAAATTTCTTTAGCGTTAAAAGTTTGTACCATGCCCTGTGGGTTTCGGTTAGTCCATGCCAATACCGTATCAATCTCCCTGTTGGCCCATGCATAAGGGTTTTGTTTGTTGCCATCGCACCAGATAGAAAACAGTTGCACATCCACGCCACCTGCTTTCATG
>JBKJLT010000242.1:0-2876 GCA_046596765.1 Ferruginibacter sp.
CTTTTTTACCACTCCTTTAATACCAAAAAAATAAAATGTATGCTCTCTTCTTACCAGCTTTGAGTATTTATCGCCGGAGTTTATATACATATCCTTCCCATCACAAAATCCCCAGACATCCCTGGTCGGATATTCAGAATCGCCTTCTTTAATATACAATATATCCCCAATCGACCCTTTCCTTAATTCGTAACTGCTTATTGACGGTGCGTTTAATTTAAATTCTTCAAAAATTTTATACACCCCCTTTTGCAGATTGGTAAAAGTCAGCGCAGGTACATTCAGCTTTTTTAAATATGCGATTTCAATATCGATAAACAATAGTTTTTTTCTTTTAGAAATAATTTCATCGATATTAATATCTGCCATCTTTTGCAGAGAGGCCTTTAAAACAGATGTAATAAAAAAGCTGGCATTATCAACAAACTTCGTTCCGCGGTAATCATTTAATCTTTCTTTAAAAGTAAATATTGAATCAACTCTGTACAGTGGAAAAAAAATGCTGTCTTTTTGCAGGTAAAATTCAAGTTTACATACTACCCCCGGATCCCACCCATTCATTGCTTGTCCATTCTTATCATTTTCATTGCGAATCTCATCAGCCTCACACGAAAGCCAGAATTTTTTTACAACAACCAATAATTTAGTTTTGACTGATTCATTTTTCCGGCACTGCAGATAGTCATTTATCCATTCAGTGAATCCTTTGCTTAAGGAAGGAGAACAATGATATACTTTTGACCATTTATCAATATCCTTATTTTTAGAGGAAGCGGATGGTTGTACAAGGTATCTCACTGCATCACCAGGTTTTAAATAATGATAACCTAACGCTCCGGTATCATCCCTCATATCAATCACATTTACCGAATGAATACAGTTACTGAAAGCGTGTGAAAAGATTTCCTTTTCCAGGCTTATTTCCAGGTTGTTATTAAAGTCAATCACTTTAGCATCAATTTGAGCATAAACCGGGCAGTAAATAACCAGGGTAATTAATATAAAAACAAGTATTCTCATAGCAGTTGAGGGATATGCAGGTACTATTATTTTTTTTCACCATAAAACTAAAGTTTTTTCCACAAACCTCCCCCCAAATTTCCTCCTCCCAAATATTCCTCCTATCTTTACCCGACCTTCAAGATTTAATCCCAAATTTTCGCTGGTCATATTTTTAACTGCAACCATTTTCAAAAAATAAGAAAAAGGTTGGCAAATTATTTTTTATGGCTAAATACATCTTTGTAACCGGCGGTGTTACTTCCTCATTAGGTAAGGGCATTATTGCTGCATCGCTTGCAAAACTTTTGCAGGCAAGAGGTTTAAAAGTAACCATACAAAAATTTGATCCTTACATCAACATCGACCCCGGCACTTTAAACCCTTACGAGCATGGTGAATGTTTTGTAACCGACGATGGTGCCGAAACCGACCTGGACCTTGGCCATTACGAACGCTTCTTAAACATTCCCACCTCTCAAGCAAATAATGTTACTACCGGCCGCATTTACCAAACCGTAATTAATAAAGAACGGGCCGGCGATTACCAGGGAAAAACCGTGCAGGTAATTCCACACATAACAGACGAAATAAAAAACCGCATGTTGCTGTTGGGCAAGGGCGGCAAATATGATATTGTAATTACTGAGATTGGTGGTACGGTGGGTGATATTGAGAGTTTGCCATTTATTGAAGCTGTGCGGCAGATTCAATGGGAACTGCCCGAAGAAGACTGTATGGTAGTGCATCTTACCCTTATCCCCTATTTAAAAGCTGCTAAAGAATTAAAGACAAAACCAACCCAGCACAGTGTACGTTTACTTAGCCAGGAAGGTGTGCATCCCAATGTAATTGTTTGCCGTACCGAGCACCCGTTAAATGATGAACTCAAGAAAAAAATAGCCCTGTTCTGCAATGTAAAAACCAATGCCGTTATTGAGGCCATGGATGCAAGTACCATTTACGAAGTACCATTAAAAATGCTGCAGGAAGGACTGGATGTGATTGTGCTGAAGAAATTACAGATCAATGGTTATGCCGCACCAGAACTTACCAAATGGCGGGCATTTTTAGAGAAGTTAAAATACCCGCAGAGCAAAGTTAAGATTGGTTTGATAGGAAAGTATATTGAGTTGCAGGATGCATACAAATCCATTCTGGAATCTTTTATACATGCAGGTGCCATCAATGAATGTAAGGTGCAAATTGTAAATGTACACAGTGAGTTTATTACAGATGAAAACGTGCATGAAAAACTGAAGGATCTTGATGGATTGCTGGTGGCACCCGGTTTTGGAAATCGTGGTGTGGAAGGTAAAATTATTGCCGTTAAATATGCCAGGGAAAATAAGTTACCATTCTTTGGTATTTGTTTGGGCATGCAAATGGCCGTTATTGAATACGCCCGTAATGTGCTGGGCTGGGCAGATGCCCACTCTACTGAAATGGACAAAATAACCACCCATCCGGTAATTGACCTGATGGAAGAACAAAAAAATGTCGTAAACCTCGGTGGCACCATGCGCCTTGGTGCATACCCTTGCGAAATAGAGAAAGGCAGTCTTGCGTACAATATTTACGGCACTACCAAAATAAGTGAACGCCATCGTCATCGTTGGGAGTTTAATAATAAATACATGGCCGATTTTGAAAACACAGGTTTAATACCCAGCGGTAAAAACCCAGCAACCGGTTTGGTTGAGATTGTGGAGTTAAAGAATCATCCGTTTTTTATCGGTGTGCAATATCACCCCGAATTAAAAAGTACGGTAGAAAATCCTCAACCCATATTTGTACATTTTATAAAAGCAGCAAAAGCTTTTGCTGATAAAAGGGATGCGGTAAAAAATCCGTTGTTGCAGAGTGAGATGATTTAA
>JBKJLT010000580.1:0-7615 GCA_046596765.1 Ferruginibacter sp.
GTTGGCATTTTATTTTCGTTTCTGCCATACAACAAAACACAGTTGCAGCCGGGTTTTTTCTTTTGCTAGAACTGTATGGATTCGGATTCTATTTTTGTAAAAAATTATATATCTGGAATCGGGGCGGCGCGGTGCTTGAGACAAATTTCCTTAGTTGTCAGGCCACTACCAATACACTTCAAAGTAGAAGTCTCGGGCTATTCAGGTATATTTTAAGTTTATGAAGTTTTATGAGTGGCCAGACAACCAAACGTTTTCTCAGTTTATTTAGTGAAATTCGCACCAATGAACGCAACCGTATATAAAAGCACCGGCAACTGGTACCAGGTAAAAGATGATGAGGGCAATGGCTTTAATGCACGCCTGCTGGGTAAATTTAAAATTGACGGCCTTACCAGCACCAATCCAATTGCTGTTGGCGACCAGGTTAATATAGAAATGGAGAATGAACTGGAAGGCTCGGTTACCATTACAGAAATTGGCAAGCGCAAAAATTATATTACCCGTACATCGCCGGCCAATAAACACCAGCATCATATCATTGCCAGTAATTTAGATCAGTCGCTTTTGTTTGCAACGCTTAAAGATCCTAAAACATCGCAGGGTTTTATTGACCGGTTTTTAATTACATCCGAAGCCTATCATATTCCTTCCATCATTGTTTTTAATAAAAGTGATTTGTACCGGCAAAAAGAAGAAGACAAATTTGCTGAGGTGAAAGATATTTATGAAGGCATTGGCTATCAGGTTTTAAGTATGAGTATTGAAAAAGGCGATGGAGTAGAAGCGGTAAAATTGTTACTGAAAGATAAAGTGACTTTGCTGAGCGGACATTCAGGTGTGGGCAAATCAACTTTTATTAATGCTGTTTTTCCGGAACTGAAATTGAAAACACAGGATGTAAGCGACTGGAGCGGCAAGGGATTGCATACCACCACTTTTGCTGAAATGTTTGATTTGCCAGAAGGAGGAAAAATAATTGATACGCCGGGCATAAGGGAGCTGGGGCTGGTAGATATTTCCAAAGAAGAACTATCACACTATTTTCCTGAAATGCGGGCATTGATAAATGATTGCAAATTCAACAACTGCATGCACTTAAATGAGCCAGGTTGCGCCATTAAAACCGCTGTCGAAGATGGCGGCATACATATAGACCGGTACATCAGCTATTGCAATATACTGGAAACGATAAATGAAAAAAGCTATTAGTCGATTTTGGATCTGCGATTACCGATTTTAGATTGCTGTTTGCAAAACGCAAAAACTTAACCCCAGTGGGAATTAGCACATTAGCACATTAGCGAATCAGCATATTTTCTTAATAAATCCGGTGCTCCAGAAAATGAGCAACTTCCATTACCACATTATTACCAGTAGTAACATTTTTTTTCTGTTGCGGATAAATGCTTACGCCGTTAAACATATTGTAGTGCAGGGTTAAAAACTGGCCACGATACCGGAAATCCCAGTCAAGGGTTTCAGCATCATCTATCTGGTTAAGGAATTTAACTTTCAGGTCTTTTGAAAGTGTGTTGGCAATTGCGTAGAATTTTGAAATCCCGCAGTTGTCGTCAATCACGGCTTCGGAACAACCGTTGTTGGTTTTTAACTCGTAACACATAGGTACTGGGTTTTAGTTTAAATATAGGGAATGGGTATTTTAAAAATCAATTTGTTCGAACCACTTATTTACCACCTCTCCACTTGGCTTTGCTCGCTTTCTTCATCGCTTTTTCATCGCTCAGTAATTTTTCGGCACCCACATTTCTGCCATCTGTAGGGCAACCCACTTTTTCTTTGCGGTGAAATAACTTACTTATAAAACATCCGCTCAATAAAAAAGATGCCATTACAAAGACAAGTAATATTTTTTTCATTTATTAAAGATAATATTTTTTCGCTTCTGAAAAGGTTAAATAGCATTCCCACAGTTGAACGGAGCGTCGCCAATGCAGCCAAATCAATGTTTAACTGCCGGGTCAATAAAAAATAAAACTCAATTCTTCACTCCAATCTTCTTCATAACCATCGCTAAGATAACTCTCCCCCTTCGGAGGAGCTGGAGGGGGCTCTAAACCACCCGCTATACATCACATAATTGTCTGCAATCCTGTTTATCTCTCCGCTAATCATCTCCTGGCTTATGTCTTTTACTTTTTTGGCCGGCACACCGGCATAAATACTACCCGGTTCAACCTGCGTGTTTTCAAGTACTACCGCACCTGCAGCTATAATACTGTTACTGCCCACATGCACATTATCCATCACAATGGCACCCATACCTATTAGTACGTTATCCTCTATAACGCATCCATGTACAATTGCATTGTGTCCGATGCTAACATTATTTCCAATAAGGGTGGCGGCTTTCAGGTAAGTGCAATGGATAATGGCACCATCCTGCACATTTACCTTATTGCCCATGCGTATAATATTCACATCGCCCCGCAAAACGGCATTAAACCAAACGCTGCAATCATTGCCAATAACAACATCGCCAACAATAGTGGCATTGGGGGCAATATAGCAGTCGTTTCCAAAGGTTGGCAGTATTCCTTTAACTGGTAAGATAAATGGCATAATAAAAGCCCCCTCTATCTCCTCCGCCAACTGGCGGAGAGGGAAAGGAGAAGATTGTTTTGAAGATTATAAAATGTTTTTTTGCAACTCATTAGTTTTGTGTTCGCATGCACAGCACAATAAATGCAGGTATAACTAATATCTAATTTCTTACCTTGCATAAATTGAAAGTAGCTTTAATTTGCAAGCTATAAAATTAAAAAAATAAACTCAAAATAAAATGAACAACGCTTCAGATATTAATACTCCAGAGCATTCTCTTTTGGGAGCCAATGCAGGTTCATCGGTTGGCAGGGGCGCTGTAAGCGTAATTGGCGCAGGCACCATGGGCAACGGCATTGCCCATGTTTTTGCACAGTCGGGTTTTAAAGTGACATTAATAGATGTTAACCCAACTCAGTTGCAAAGGGCAATGGATACCATTAACAAAAATCTTGACAGGCAACTTACCAAAGGAACAATTACTGATGATCAGAAAATAGCAACACTGGCAAACATCAAAACATCAACTATTATTGCCGAAGGTGTTAAAGATGCACGGCTTGTGGTAGAAGCCGCTACCGAAAATGTGGATTTGAAATTATCTATTTTTGAACAGATGGATTTGCATGCACCTGTAGGTTGTATCCTGGCAACAAATACTTCTTCTATCTCCATAACAAAAATTGCTGCAGTTACAAAAAGGCCAGGACTGGTAATTGGTATGCATTTTATGAATCCGGTGCCGGTAATGAAACTGGTGGAAATTATTAATGGCTACGCCACCAAAAAAGAAGTAACCGAAACCATTGTTGAATTGAGTAAGCAGCTTGGCAAAATACCATGCGCCGTAAATGATTATCCGGGCTTTATTGCCAACCGTATTTTAATGCCCATGATAAATGAAGCCGTTTATAGTTTGTACGAAGGCGTTGCCGGTGTTGAAGAAATTGATACAGTAATGAAACTGGGTATGGTACACCCGATGGGTCCTTTGCAAT
Source organism: Ferruginibacter sp. (assembly GCA_046596765.1). GTDB lineage: Bacteria > Bacteroidota > Bacteroidia > Chitinophagales > Chitinophagaceae > Ferruginibacter. The sequence continues at coordinate 3,564 of JBKJLT010000580.1, forward strand.
TAGCCGATTTTATTGGTCTGGATGTTTGCCTGAGTATTTTGAAAGTTTTACAGGATGGTTTTGGTAACCCTAAATATGCCCCATGCCCTTTATTGGTGAACATGGTTTTAGCTGGGAGGTTGGGAGTAAAAAGTGGCGAAGGTTTTTATGTTTATACAGCGGGCAGTAAGGAATTGGTGGTGAGTGAAAGTTTAAAATAAACTTTAAAATTTTATTTTATGGCAACAAAAGAAACAAAAATTGATGCATACATTGCTAAATCTGCTGATTTTGCAAAACCCATTTTAAACCATATACGGGAGTTGGTGCACAAAGTCTGCCCGGATGTGGAAGAAAAAGTAAAATGGGGAATGCCTTTTTTTGATTACAAGAGCGAGATGCTTTGCCATATTGCATCTTTTAAACAACATGCTGTAATGGGTTTTTGGAAAGCTGCGCTGATGAAGGATGCTGTACTGCTGGAAAATGCAAAAGCAGAAACTGCCATGGGGCATTTGGGCAAACTTACTTCTCTGAAAGACCTTCCATCTGATAAAAAAATAACCGACTGGATAAAAGAAGCCATGCTGCTTAACGATAAAGGAATTAAGCTGCCGGCAAAAGTAAAATCCACCGAAAAAGAGAAAAAGGAATTAACTGTACCGGATTATTTTACCAAAGCACTTGCTAAAAATAAAAAATCAAAACCGGTTTTTGAAAATTTTGCCTACTCTCACAAAAAAGAATATGTGATGTGGATCACCGAAGCCAAAACAGAAGATACCCGAAACAAAAGAATGGAAACGGCTTTGGAATGGATGGCTGAAGGGAAAAGCAGGCTTTGGAAATACGAAAAGAAATAATTGAACACAACAAACTTTGCCAAAGTTTTAAACTTTGGCAAAGTTATTTTTTGCGTTACCACTCAAAACCTGGCATCACAAAATAAAATATCGTCCACCATTTGTTTTCCCGGCTCATGTACAGTTTATAAGGCCCTTCATAATGTATGATTTCTCCGTTTTCCATTACGACATCATATTTAAGCATGCCTGCTGCATGGCCCAGGCCGCGGCCTTCATCATGCAGTTCAAATTTTATTTCATCAATATTATAGCCATCGTCTTTAAATTCAGTAAACGCATCAAAAAACGGTTTCAGCTTTTCAAAAAACGCCCGTCTGTCTAAACGCCGGCCATCGGCCAAAATAAATTCGTACCCTAATTCTGTGCTGTACTCATTAAAATCCCTCGTAAACCAATGCTGCAAAAATTCATGGGTGTTTTTTTCAATATCGGCTTTATTATTTGGGTGAAATTCTTCGTAAATAAAATTCCAGCCCATGCCAAACACAGGCGTTTTTTCTATCTCGTGGGCAAATAATTCTTCGGTAATAAATTTATAAATCACTTCATCGGCATAAGGGCCATTACAAATATCCAATGCAATATTATGTTCCTGCATGATGGCTATAATCCTTTCCAGTTCTGCACTTATTTCCGTAGCACTCAGTTCATCAGCAGCTTTATAATCAGGCTTACCAATACTTTCATAAACGGTTGTGTATTCTGCATTGGCATGTGCATCTTCAAACGCAATCATATTTTTTAAAAACTGATTTTCTATTTCAGGTGGCAAATCTGCATTACTGTCCATAAAAAAAGCATCCCCGAATTGTGCTTTCAGTTTTAATTTTAAAAAATCGTTTTCTATCCGTAAATTTTCCTGCGGATCATCGGAGAATAATTCATCTTTTTCCATAAAATGATTTTGTGTATGTTAGTACAAACTTTGCCAAAGTTCTAAACTTTGGCAAAGTTATTTTACAAGATTTTTTGGAGCTACTAATGCATAGGAATCATCAATAATCTCCCTAAGTTGCTTTGCAGATAAACGTCCATCAACAACTATTGTATTCCAATGCTTTTTATTCATGTGGAAACCGGGTAAAACCGATTCCGGATATTCGTCTCTCAATTCAATAGCTTTATCAGGATCACACTTTACATTAAACTGCAGTGGAGCGCTATCCAACCCGGCTAAAAAGAAAATCTTTTCCCGTCCGACCGGGTCATCCGGGCGGGCCTTTACTTTAAACACCAAAGTATCTTCACCAAATGGAAAACCTTCGGTAACAGCAGGCTTTTGCAAAATATATTCACGTATGGTTTCAATATTCATTTTAAGTGATTGTCTTTTTTGCTTCTTCCAGTTTTTTTCCAATCTGCCCGGTGAGGATATGCCAGAACATTACAAAATCGCTTCCCAGGCTATACAGCGGATAAGTGAATGTAGCAGGTTTGTTTTTCTCAATAAAAAAATGACCAACCCAGGCAAAGCTATAACCGCAAACCGGTATTAAGGCCAGCATCCACCATTTTTGCAAAGCGATTGCAAATAACAAAATGCTGAGTAATCCTGCCGTACCAATAAAATGCAAAGTGCGGTTTGTAAAATCGCCATGCTCGGTTAAATAGTATGGATAAAAACTCCAGAAACTTTTATACTTTTTTTCGGCTGCCATAAAATTTGTTTTCAGAAAATTACAAATTCCTGTTAGATTAACCGATTTTTTTTATGGTTACGCTTTGCAGGTCATTCAACCGGTACAAAACTTCGTTCAGCCGGTTTTTGGGAACTCCGGCTTTTATTATACAAAACAACTGCATTTCATTGCTAAGAATCCTGCAGTTAAATTGCTTCATAACCATCATCACTTCATTCATAAGTGTATAATCAAACTCGATGGAATAGTTAACTTCTATTTGTTTTTCAACTGCGGGTGTAACTTGTAAAGCCAGGGCTGCCGCTGTTTTGTAGGCGTTTATCAGGCCGGGCACACCAAGCATAGTACCGCCCCAATAGCGTACTACAATTACTGCCACATTGGTAATGCCCTTACTGTCTATTTGCCCAAGAATTGGTTTACCTGCAGTACCCGAGGGTTCGCCATCATCAGATGAACGGAAATTATTTCCCCGCCCGGTTGAACCGTTCGGACGGGTATCGGTACCAATGCGGTAAGCAAAACAATGATGCACTGCTTTGGGATGCTCTTTCTTTAAAGCCTGAAGTTCTTTTTTAAAATCGTCGGCAGTTTCAATAGGAAATGCAAAGGCTATAAACCTGCTGCCACGGTCTTTAAATTCGGCATTGGATGGTTTTTCAATTGTAATATAAAAATCCTGCTCTATCATTTATTGTGCTTATTGTATGCTTTCGTTTTTATAAAACGAAATGATATCGGTTCCAATTTTTTGTGCTTCAGCCTCTATATATTTTTTTAGGTGAGGGGCATTTAATCCCTTGCCAATTGTTAATTGCTCATTGCTTATTATCCTTGCTTCGTCCCACAATCCAGCATCAATAAATGACTGTAAGAGTTTGGTGCCGCCTTCAACTATCACCGACTGTATATTCAGCGAATAGAGTGCAGCCGCAATTTGCGTAAGTATATCTTCTTCTTTTTTCAATTGATGGTAAACAAGGTTCTCTGTATCTGCCTGTTTACAATAATTAAATACAATCGTGTTTGTATTTCCATCAAACAATTTTAAATGAGCTGGTAATTTCAAATCTTTATCAATTACCAATCTTATGGGATTCTTGCCGGGCCAATGTCTTGCCGTTAAAGCAGGGTCATCTTGTAAAGCAGTATTCGTACCTACCAATATTGCAGCTTCCTCAGTTCTCCATTTATGCACAAGCCGGTTTGTAAATTCATGGCTTATATAGGTTCTTTTTCCATCAGATGCAGCTATCATTCCATCGCTGCTCTGTGCCCATTTTAAAATAATGTACGCCCGTTTTTTTTCATGAAAAATAAAAAAACGCCTGTTCAGTTCCAAACATTCCTTTTCTAAAATACCTACAATAACTGCTGTTCCCGCAGCTTTAAGCCGCTCTATACCCTTTCCGGCAACAGCTTCAAAACTATCCCTGCAACCAATAATTACGTTTGGGATTTTATTCTTTATGATCAGATCAGCACAAGGAGGCGTTTTTCCAAAATGAGCGCAGGGTTCTAAAGAAACATATAGCGTACTTAGGCTAATACAATTTTTGTCAGCTTT
>JBKJLT010000014.1:0-11556 GCA_046596765.1 Ferruginibacter sp.
TCCGTTGGCCAGCTCAATGGCTTTTGTAAGCAAGCCGGTAAAGCGTTGGCGGTAGCCGGTGGTATCGTGCCGCTGGTACTGGTCGTTTACCCCAATGAGCAGGCTTATCACATCGTACATGCCGGGGTTTTTTGTTTGTATGGCGGCATCCAGGTTTGTGGTTGTCCAGCCGGTGGTGGCAATATAATCTGGCAGGCCCATGTTAATGCCCGATAGTTTTAACCCGTTGGCTGTTTGTGCCGGAAACGATTCTGCTATGGTTACACCCCGCCCGATGGTATAGGAATCGCCAAGGGCCAGCCATTTTTTTACGGGGCCATTTATAACAGGGGCTATATACCCATTGCCCGCCGGTTTATCTTTCGTGCAGGCTAATAAACAGGTACAAAGCAATACCGTAATTATTGATTTCATTTTTTAATAAACGAAAAAAACAGCTAAAAGGTTTATTTTTTTCGGTTGCCCATTAAAATAAAAGATACTACCAATTAAAAAAAATATTACATTTAAGAAACGTTACTACTAACCGCCATTAAGCCTTCGTTTAATTCTCCCCTGTAAAAGCTTTAAACCATTTTTTAACTTAAACAACCTGATTTATGAAAAAATTATTATGCCTGCTGCTGTGTGCAGTAACAGTTACAGTTTTTGGACAAGGCAGTACCCTGTACCGGGTTAACGTGGTAAAACCCAAAGCCGGTATGAATTCGGCCTTTGAAGCCAGTTGGAAAATACACCTGGACAAATTTCACAACGCCACCGACAAAAGGATGGTGAGCCAAATTACTGATGGCTCTATGAACGGTTCGTTTGTTATTATGGAGGGGCCAATTTCCTATGCTGATATGGATAAAGTAAATCCTACTGCCAAAGAGCATGGGCTTGACCTGGAAAAAACCTTTACGCCCAAACTGGAGGTTACCGGAATGAATTCCATTTATCGCCATGCAGATACATTAAGCTATAATGGTAATGTAAAAGCTGATAGATATTTGGTAACCGTTACAGTATATAAAAACGGAACGGCCGGAGAAATCCAGACTGAACTGAGAAGAAATGTATTAATCACTACTAAAATGAACAGTACAATCAGTGTGAATGTTTTTGTAAAACAATTTGCAGGCAGCAGCCCCACCATTGTTACCCGGCGGGGCCTGAAAGATGGTTTTAAAGAACTGGATAGTAATTATGGCCCCAATATGGGCACCCAGTTTAAAGATACCTACATAAAGGATTATGGCCAGGAAGCCTGGGATAAAAGATTAAAATTACTGGTAGATGCTGTAGTAAGCAGGGAGCAGCATTTTGAAAAAGTAAGAGCCGACCTGAGCTCGAAATAGTTTTTTGGATAAATTACGATACTAAAAAAAGATTGACTAATTTCTTAGTCAATCTTTTTTCACTACATCCTGTTAATAAATCTGTGGTTTCTTAACAGGCTTCCAGATCTTCACGATATATGATGGAGTTGTTGTGCTTTATTTTACCATAATGGTTTTTTACCAGAAGGTTTAATTGCATTTTTTGGTTTTGAGGAAAGGTGCAACTTACTGTGCGGATCTCCTTTTGATGTTGCCTTGTTAAATGCTTTTTTATCAAATGACTGAATCGGGTCTGTTACAGGAGCAGTATCTAATCCATCAACCGGTGCCATCATTGGTTTGCTGATATTGGCTGCTTTCTCTACCAGTTCTTCGGATAGTTCAATCATAGCTGGTGCTGTTGATATTGCTTTTGGCTTTGCTGCTGCTTTCTTTTTTGCCGGCACTGGTTTGGGACCCGGTTTTGCAACAGCCTTTTTGGGAACAACTGCTTTTTTAGATATTTTTTTCGCTGCCGCTTTTTTAACGACGGGTTTCTTTGCAGTGGCTTTCTTAACTGCTGCTTTCTTAACTGTTGCTTTTTTGGGCGCTGCATTTTTTGCTGCAACTTTTTTTGGTGCTGCTTTCTTTACTGGCTTTTTTGCAACCGTTACTTTTTTTGCAGCTTTGTTTTTATTTGCCATAATTAATTTTTTATAAAACTGGTGAAGGGGAATGTTATTTACTGTACCAAAACTGTGCCAGTACAAAAAACCCACTTCAATAACGAAGTGGGTTGATTAATATTTATTACCGCTGTGTTATGCCGATTTACAGCCGTTAGTTCAATGCTGTCTGCAATCGGTATAATACCATCTAAGATTTCAACGTAGCCTTTGGCAACTATAAAACCAAGATGGTATTACCAGGGATATTTATTTTCGGCTATCAGCTTGTCTGCAATTCTTCTTCTTGCATCTTTACTGTTAAACGGTTCTGTTTTTGTAAAACGTTTTAAGCCCAGCAGCATCATGCGTTGTTCATCGCCACCGGCAAATGCATTAATGGCTTCTTTACCGGCTTTGTTTACTTTGTCAACTGCATCGTTCAGGTAACAACGCATCATATCAATCTGTATTTGAGATGCAGCCTCGCCCTGCTTATCAACCATCTTCATAATGCGCAGCAATGTACTTTCGGCTTCAAAAGTTTCAATAGCCATGTCGGCAATGTTCATCAGTATTTCCTGCTCATCATTAAGTTTCATCATTAGCTTTTGCACCGCAGCACCGGCTACCATCAAAATACATTTCTTCATATTTACAATGGTCTTGCGTTCTTTGGCAAATGCAGTTTCATCATCATTACCAAATTCCGGTATGCTCATTAATTCTTTACTAACAGCCATGGCTGGCCCCATCAGGTCAAGCTTACCTTTCATGGCTCTTTTCAAAATCATATCTACAGTAAGCAGGCGGTTAATTTCGTTGGTGCCTTCGTAAATGCGGTTAATGCGGCTGTCGCGGTAGCCACGGCTTATGGGATACTCATCGCTGTAACCATTACCACCATGTACCTGTACGCCTTCGTCCACGGTATAGTCAAGCACTTCGCTGCCATGTACTTTTAAAATCGCACACTCTACTGCATATTCTTCAGCAGCACCCAACAAGGCTTCGGCAAAACTTTTACCGGCAGCAGCCAGTTCTGTTTCTTTATCATCAACCCATTTGGCTGTACGGTACAGGGCACTTTCACTTACAAAAATGCGGGTGGCCATCTCGGCCAGTTTATATTTTATAGCGCCAAAATTGGCGATAGCTGTTTTAAACTGTTCACGTGTGTTGGCATATTTAACAGTATCTGATAATGCCCATTTTGATGCGCCAATTGCTGCAGCAGCCAGTTTTAACCGGCCAATATTTAAAATATTAAAGGCGATGATATGGCCCTTGCCAACTTCTCCCAATAAATTTTCAACCGGCACTTTACAATCCTGAAAATACAATTGTACGGTTGAAGAACCCTTGATACCCATCTTGTGTTCTTCGGGGCCCAGCGTAAATCCTTCCATACCACGCTCTAAAATAAATGTAGAAAATTTGTCGCCGTCAATTTTTGCAAATACGGTATAAACATCAGCAAAACCGCCGTTGGTTATCCAGCATTTTTGTCCGTTCAGGATATAGTTTTTTCCATCTTCGCTGAGCACTGCGGTTGATTTTGCTCCCAGGGCATCGCTGCCGCTGTTAGGTTCTGTTAATCCGTAAGCACCTTTCCACTCGCCGCTGGACAATTTTGGAATATATTTTTTCTTTTGTTCTTCTGTACCAAAATACAGAATAGGCAAAGTGCCAATACCGGTATGAGCCGCTATGGCCACGCTAAAAGAGAAGCCACCACCCAAGCCTTCGTTAACAAGGGTTGATGTAATAAAATCCTTTCCCAGTCCGCCCAGGTCTTCCGGAATAGAAGAACCCAACAATCCCTGCTCACCGGCCTTTTCCATCAGGCCCGGCATCAGGCCCGCTTCCATCTTATCAATACGGTCAATAATAGGCAAAACCTCAGAAGCTAAAAACTGCAAACACATGTCTTTAACCATCTGCTGCTCTTCGTTAAAATCTTCGGGTGTGTAGGTTTCAAATGCATTGCTTTCTTTAATTAACCATTCGCCGCCTTTTAATGCAGTTGTGGTTGGGGTTGTTGCTGTGCTCATACAATTTATTTTAAAAGTTTAGAATCGTTGTTGAGAACCGTTGTTCGTTGACGGTTGATCGTTTACCAACTTTATAATCCTCATAGTTTTCCGGACAACGAACAACGTCCAACGGTCAACTTCTTACTTCAGGTTATCATACACCATCTGCAATACTTCCTTTGCAATTTCTATTTGTCCGTTGGTAACACCGCTCAATGCTTCATTTAAAGTAGTGTTGGCCACTGCCATGCAATGCTCTTCCAGTTCTTTTCCCTCGGGTGTAAGCACAATCAGGTTTTTGCGGCGGTCTTCTTTAGATGCGTTGCGTTTTACTAATTTAAGTTTTTCCAGGTTGTCAACCAAACGGGTAATGCTTGGCTTGTCTCTAAAAGTTGCATCGCACAATTCCTGCTGGCTCATACCATCAACCTTCCACAAATGATATAATACACTCCACTGCTCAATCGTTATTTCAATGTTGGCCTGCTTAAAATTTTTCTGCAGCCGCCTGCCAATTGCCGTGCTGGCCTTGCCGGTTATAAAGCTGTAGAGTTCTCCTTTTTTAAATTGGTTGTTTGGCATATAGTTGTTTATGCAACTAAACAAAGATAATCATTCGTTTGAAATTTTAAAATTTATTTTTGTATCCAATGGTACCGCTTCGGCAAGTTGGCAGTTTATCCTGAACGTAATTCGACTAAGCTCATTACTGAAGGACACTCTTGTACCACAGATCTTTATTGAACAATTTTCATACGTCAATTTATATTTCGTGTTTTATTTCATCATTTCCATTCTTTTTGTTGTTTGGCTTTGTACATTCCTTTCTTTTTTAATCATGAAAAAAAGGAAGAAAATACGCCTGCAAAAAATCAGCAACGAATGGGGCCAACAGAATTTTGATTACCGGAATTTTGATTTAATTGAAAACTACACGGCACTCAATCCTTCAGTTGCCTTTCATCAATTATCTGCACAAACGATAGCAGACATAGATTTTTATGACCTGTTTTGCTATCTCGACAGAACAAACAGTAAACCCGGACAACAATTTTTATTTGATAAATTAACCAGGCCTACAGATAATTTAACTGAGCTTAAAGAGTTTGACGGGCAGATAAATTTCTTCTCGGCAAATAAAGCTGCCAGAGAAGATGCCCAGTTTCTTTTATCGCAACTGAATAAAAATGAAGCTTATTATATTACAACCTTATTAAAGGATAAACTTTTAGAAAAGCCAAAATGGGCAAAGCTGTTTATTGCAGATACTTTATTGGTGATAGTACTGCTTGTATTATCCCCTTGGTATCCTGTTCTGCTGATCTGGCTACTGATACCTTTTGCTGTTAATCTTTTCTTTCATTACTGGAATAAAAAAAACACGTACAAATTCAGTAAATCTTTTCCGCAACTTAATCTTTTACTAAATGTTTCAAAAACATTTTTAAAAAAAGATATTCCCTTTAAAAAAAATGAAGTTGAAAAAAGTATAACCAGCTTGGCGGCATTTCAAAGAAAGTTCCGGCTGCTGAATTTTGGCGATTATGGGGATAATGAAATTGTTCAGATCTTTTTTATGGTTTTTGAATTACTAAAGGCAATTTTTCTTATTGAGATTCATTCTTTTTTCAGCGTACTTAAAACACTTCGTAATAAAAAAGCTGATATTGATACGGTAATAAAATATATAGGTAGTATTGATGCTGCTATTTCCACAGCATCCGTACGTGAAGGGGCAAATAAATTTACTACACCGGTTTTTACCGAACGTAAAAAGGAATTGCAGGCTACAACCCTGTATCACCCGCTTTTAGAAAACTGTGTGGCCAACTCACTAAAAATAAAAGATAAAAGCATTTTAATAACCGGTTCCAATATGTCGGGCAAATCAACATTTATACGCACTGTTGCCATAAACTCTATTTTTGCACAAACAATTTATACCTGCTTTGCAGATGAATTTATAACCCCGTTTGTAAAAGTATTTTCATCTATCCGCATTGATGATAGTTTATCTGATGCCAAAAGTTATTACTTTGAGGAAGTAAATGTAATATCTGGTTTAATTAATCAATCCACCAATTCATTTCAAAACCTGTTTATTTTAGATGAAGTATTTAAAGGCACTAATACCATAGAACGGGTTGCTGCTGCTAAAGCCATCTTATCTTACTTAAATAAAAATGATAACGTGGTATTGGTTTGCACCCATGATATAGAGTTGGCAGCTCTTTTAAAAACAGAATACGACTTATACCATTTTGTAGAAGACATAGAAAACGATAAACTGATTTTCGATCACAAATTAAAAACAGGCCAGTTAACTTCCAGAAATGCAATTAAGATTTTAGAATTATCGAATTACCCTGCAGCAATAATTGCTGAAGCAAAAACAATTGCAGCAAAGAATAAGTAAAATATGATTGTACTTTTTATTATAGCTATTCTTTTTTTGCTGGCATATAGCATACTCATCCTCTACTATTGGAGAAGCTGGCTTTCAATTCCTGAATTTAAAGTCAAAAACAAAAATTCTCCACAGAACCCGGTGGGAAAAACAAAAATTACGGTTATAATACCGGCACGAAATGAAGAAGAAAATATTGCCGCCTGTTTAGATTCAATTTGCAACCAATCTTACCCAAAAGCATTATTTGAAGTGCTGGTTGTTGATGACCATTCAACTGATAATACTGCAGGCATTGTAAAAAGTTATGCAGATAAAAATGTAAACCTTATTTCCCTAAAAGATTTTGTGGTTGATGAATTGAACTCTTATAAAAAGAAAGCCATTGAAATTGCCATAGCACAATCAACCGGCGAACTGATTGTTACCACCGATGCTGATTGTTTTGCAAAAGAAAACTGGTTACAAACCATTGTTGCCTTTTATGAAGCATATAATCCTGCATTTATAGCAGCACCGGTTGCTATTGACTGCAGTAATAAATTCATCGAATTTTTTCAGGGGCTGGATTTTATGACCCTGCAGGGCATTACCGGTGCATCGGTACATAAAAAAATACACAGCATGTGCAATGGTGCCAACCTGGCTTATACCAAAAAAGCTTTTGAAGAAGTGGGTGGTTTTACCGGTATTGATAATATTGCCAGCGGCGATGATATGCTGCTGATGCACAAGATCTACAAATTTCACCCGGAGAAGGTGATGTTCTTAAAATCGAAAGAAGCCATTGTGCAAACAGCACCGGTAAATTCGGTAAAAGAATTTTTTAATCAACGCATACGCTGGGCCAGCAAGGCCGATAAGTATGATGATAAAAGGATCTTTTTTGTGTTGCTGTTGGTTTACCTGGTTAATGTATTGCTGCTTGCGCTTCCGATTGCAGCCATTTTTATAAAAACAACATTCAGCATCAGTCTTTATCCTTTTACATTTGTATTTACGGTTTTAGAACTCTGGGTATTTCTTATCATTATCAAAACAATTGCCGAGTTAATTTTTTTAATGCCGGTTTCAAAATTCTTTGGCAAGCAAAGCATGCTTTGGCTTTTTCCGCTAATGCAACCTGTTCATATTATCTATACAGTAATTGCCGGCTGGCTGGGCAAGTTTGGCAGTTACAGCTGGAAAGAAAGAAAGGTGATATAATTGTACCGGGGATGTTTTAGAACTACATTAAATCAATATTTCAACTTTGCGGGGTTTTGCCAGCTATTCCAAAATATAAGCAGACTAATGGTATTTTTTTGCTCACTTACTTTGTAAAACAATTTTACTCTTTTGCTTATTACAACAGAATAAACATTTGCAATTTTTGAAGATTTTCGGAGACTTACCGGATCAGCAGCAATCAATTCAATTTTTTGTTTTACCATTTCTGCAAACTTTTGTGCAGTCAGTAAAGACCACTCTTCTTTTAGGTATTTAATGTTTTGGGAGTATGTAACCACTGCTTTTAAAGACCACTCTATTTTTTTAACCATTTTTTTGTCATTTTCATAACTTCATCATGTGATACAACCTGTCCTTTCTTTACCTGTAGCAAAGCCTCTTTCATCTCTTTATCAAAAGCTGCCCGCTCTTCTTTTCCCATATAATCTTCCCAATCCATATTGTCTTCTTTATACTCCAATATTTTGTAAATAATCTCTATTTCCTCTTTTGATGTTTTGTCTATCAGTTTTTTTACCCTTTTGCGTAATACTAAAGTATCTTCCATAAAAATATTTTTATACTTTAAAGTTAGCTTATTTTTAATTTACATCATGCAGCAATCCTTTTCTTTTACGGCCCAAATGTGGAAACGCCTCAAAAAAAACCCGGGCGCTTTATTTGGTTTGATTATTATTGTATTGGTTGTATTGATTTCTATTTTCGGTTATGTTGTTGCACCAGATAACTCGCCCAATGCCGATCTGCAAACAGTGGAGATACAGGCAAAGAAGCCCGGTTATAGCCAACAGTTTTTAAAAATATTGAGCAAAGAAACTCCGGATGGCAACTGGTTTGATCATTTTATCAACGGTAAGAAAAACAACTTTCAGTTAATTCCTATAAAAGGTTACCGGATAAATGGCGACAGTCTTTTAATAAACAAGTTTATTGATGATGATACCACAGTTGTTCAGTATTATTCCATCAATCAGTTAACATTTGATAAGCCTGGAAACATTCAAAAAAATATCATCACCAAAAAATATTGGTTAGGCACTGATAAATTTGGCAGGGATATTTTAAGCCGTTTATTGATTGGTACACGGGTTAGCCTGGCAGTGGGTTTAATTGCTGTGCTCATTTCTTTAACACTCGGTATTATTTTAGGCGCATTGGCCGGTTACTACCGTGGCTGGGTTGATGAAGTAATTATGTGGCTGGTAAATGTAACCTGGAGTATTCCTACTTTGCTTTTGGTTTTTGCAATCACCATGGCAATGGGCAAAGGTTTCTGGCAAATATTTATTGCAGTTGGCCTAACCATGTGGGTGAGTGTGGCCCGTCTTATACGTGGGCAGGTGATGGCGATTAAAGAGATGGAGTATGTGCAGGCTGCCCGTGCTTTGGGTTTAAAAAACAGCCGCATCATTCTACGGCATATTTTGCCAAACATACTGGGACCAGTGCTGGTTATTGCTGCAAGTAATTTTGCAACAGCTATTATTGTTGAAGCTGGTTTAAGTTTTCTCGGCATTGGCATTCAGCCCCCACAACCCAGTTGGGGTTTAATGATAAAAGAGAATTACAATTTCATCATCACACACAATCCTTTGCTGGCTTTAATTCCTGGCTTTGCTATTATGTTACTGGTACTTGCTTTTAATTTGTTGGGTAATGGATTGAGGGATGCGGTGGATGTGAAAGAATGAAGAATTAAAAATTAGGAATTAAGAATTTAGGCTGAACCAGCCAGATAAATTTTGAGACTTCGATTATTTTAAGGCATTTTTAATTCTTAATTATTCATTTTTAATTTTCCACTGGTGCCACCTGTACATTCCTGCTGAACCCTTCTTCCAGCGAAATAAAAGTTTCTGTTCTGTCTATACCTTTTATTTTTTGCAGTTCATCATGCAGTACAAACCGCAACTGACTTATATCTTTACAAACAATTTCGATGAACATACTGTAGTTGCCGGTTATATAATTCAGCCGCACAATTTCAGGAATATTCATCAGCTCTTTGGCAACTGCATCGTACATAGAACTTTTTTCGAGATAAATACCAACAAAGGCGGTAATATCATAACCCAGTTGTTTAATATCCACATCCATTTTATTACCTTTAACAATGCCAAACTCCTGTAGTTTTTTTATACGTACATGTATTGTACCGCCGCTCACAAATAGTTTTTTACCCAGTTCGGCATATGAAATCTCAGAGGTCTCCATCATTTCATGAATGATCTGCAGATCGAGTTTGTCAAGATTCAATTTGTTTGCCATTATGCAATTAGTTTTTAGATTATTTTCAAGTTAATATACAAATATTTGAATTATTTCTATAATTACCAAATTTATTATGAATTATGTTGAATATAATGGCAATTACCTTAGTTTTGTGTTATCAAACAATCCGGTATAGATCGGAACAAATTGTGGGGTGATGAAATTGCGTAAGCATGGCAGACATGCCCCCTTGTCTCGGGGGTGAGGATAACAGGATAAACGTAGCATAGAGCCGTTTTATTCGTCGCAAGGCGGATGATTCGACCGGGGTCGACCACCGAACTTTGTACTACAGCTAACTGCCTCGTGAAGGTTCGATCCCTTCCCCTACAGCGCTTTAAAAATGCCTTCGTTGAAAAACGGGGGCTTTTTTATTTTAGTAATTTCTGCCTGGCTGTAATTCTTTATTTTTTTCCCTGATGATCTCAGCGGCAATACTTACCGAAATCTCCTTTGTTGTTTTACTGTCGATATGCAAACCAACCGGAGAAAATATTTTCTTTAATAATTCCGCTTGTATTCCTTCTGTTTTTAGCTCATTAAAAAGCGTATCTATTTTATGTTGGCTCCCTAAAAGACCCAGGTATAAAAAATTATGATTGATCAACTGCTTCAACACAATTTTATCAGAACGATATCCAACCGTCATAATTACTACAAAATCGTTTTCGGTAGCGGTAAAAAAATCCGGTAACTGTTCATATTCGGGAATAATAATTTTTTCGTCAGCAAAATTATTTTGCAAAAGGGTTTTAAGTCCGGGACGGTCATCATAAACTTTTATAAAAAATCCCAGGAAAGACATCAGCTCCGATAAGGCCAGGCTAATATGCCCGCCCCCAATGATATGTATCACCGGTTGTTGATTTACAGGTTCGGTATATATCCAGTCATTATCATTCTTATATTCAAGCCCTTTCGCTTTTCCGGAAATAAGGCTGATGCCTGTTGGCAAAATTTGAATAGTCTCTCCCTTTGAAGCAAAAATATTGATGATCGTTTTTCTGTCCGTTGAAGCCAGTGGAATAAAAACATTTGTCTGGTTACCCGAACAGATCATCCCCGACTGGTTGTTACCTGTCGTCTTATCATGAAATTGCTTTTGAAGTAAAACCCCTGTTGCATTTTGCTGCATTAATAATTTTGCCTTCTCTACAAATTTATGTTCCATGATACCCCCGCCAATAGTTCCGCAAACAGTTCCGTCTTCGGCTATGGCCATATTAAATCCTTTGCGCCCCGGCGAACTGCCTTCGCTTTCTACAACATACAACAGCATTATTTTTTTGCCATCATACAATTTTTCATGAATAAATTCCCAAACATTCATATTTACTTTTTCCTGTTTTCCAGTATTTTTTTAAATGACCGCCCCCTTATTCCATCTAATGTTAATCCTGTTACCAACACTTCTTCTTCGCTGATGGCGCCACTATTCAAAGCCCGTAAAAAATAATTCAATAACCCCTGCCCGGTTGCGGCATCATCAAACACATCACCAATCAACGTTGCACGGGCTGCTTTTTCCACAAAAGTTTTTAATCGTTCTACTGCATCATCATAACTTTCCAAAAAGAATGCATATACTGCAGCATATCGCATGGGAAACTGTGCAGGGTTCAAATCCCATCCCTGGTAAAAACCAT
>JBKJLT010000376.1:0-6472 GCA_046596765.1 Ferruginibacter sp.
TGCCTACTAACCTTGGGTAATTAATGTTATAAGCAATATCATATCCCTGTTGAGCATACAACCTTGCAGAATCAAAAATCTTTAAATTGTTGTATGTCAGAGCAATATTATCACAGGTGACTGAATTAGTACGCTTGTTGCCTAACTGTTCTGCTAAGCGTTTGGCTTCAAAATAATAATCTAAAGCCTGCCGGTAATCTTCCTGTTCCCGATATATGTTCCCTATGTTGTTTAAATTTCTTTGTTTACCATCAAGGTTATTTATCTTTTCATTAATCTGTAAAGCTTGTAAATAAACTTCCATTCCCTTAGGATAATTACTAAAAGAGCCATAAGCATTTCCAACTCTGTTTAAACTTACTGCTTCTCCTTTTAAAAAACCAATACGACGTGAAAGTTCTAAAGCCTGCAAAGCCATGATCATCATTGTATCAGGCTTTGACTCTAAATAAGTAAAACTTAGGTTGGCAAGCGTTAACACACGGCCCGTATCAGTTTTTTCATTTTGCAATGAGAGTTTGAGGCTGTCTCTTTCATGATCAAGGGATTGGGCATACCCATAATAGCTGTTCAGGCTAATAAGGAATAGTAGAATAAATTTTTTCATAAGCAGTTAATTAACTTGTTATCCTTCCAATGTTGCAATCGTTTTCTTTGCAGCCGCCAATCGTATTTTTTTATTTTTCTCAACAAGCCTGTGTGATATCCATTTCTCCAAACGATGATGTGCAGGTACTAACAATGCAGCAATACAAACAAGTACAAGCAACATTAATAAAGGAGAATCATTGGTAGCATGCGCCAGGTAAGGGTGAATGAACAGGTTGATGAATTCAAAAACAAGCAATAGAGAAACTATACCAAGAAATTGTATAATTTTTTGGTTTACAATAATAGAGTGGCTAAGCAATAAGAATATAATAACAAACAGAATCAAGCCTACAGCAATACCTGCATATTGAAGATTATGTTTTCTTTCTTCTTTAGCTTTTAATTCTGTTGCCGCTATTTCCTGCTGCCTTAATTTTTCATCAAAGGCAAGGCTCTGAAATTGTTTTTGTTTTTGCTGGCTGAATAAAGAATCGTTAGCAATCTTGGTGATATCCAGGTAATAAAATGCACTATCGGGTTTATTTATAATCCTGTAGAAAGAAGTTAAGAATCTACCGGCATCACGGATACTCAATGTGAATCCTTTTTCGGTGGCAATTACTAAAGATTTTTTTGAATAAAAAATTGTAGAATCATTTTTATTCATCTTCACAAATAATTTACCCATACCCAAATAGGCATTGCACAAGCTTGAATAGTTTTCAGCTTTTATTGAATTCGGAATACTATTTCTATAATATTCTAAGGCTAGTGTATTTTGTTCTGTTGCAGAATAAATGTCTCCCATAATGCGTAAAGCAGAACCAATTATCCTGTAATAATTTATTTGATAAGCCAGATTATAGCCTTGTTGTGTAAATATGGTTGCAGAATCAAACATTTTTAACTTTAGGTAATTCTCTCCAATATTTACAAGTATAATAGAAAGACTACGTTTATTGTTTCGCTCCTCTGCTAAAGTCTTTGCTTTAAAGGAATAAATTAATGCCTGTTGATAATCATCCTGAGCATTATATATCAATCCTATATTACTAAGATTTTTTTGTTTTCCATCTACGTTGTTAATCTTTTCATTTATCTGTAAAGCCTGCAAAAGAACTTCCATCGCTTTTGAGAAATTTCCTAAAACGCTATAAACATTGGCAATTCTGTTTAAGCTTACTGCCTCTCCTTTTGCAAAACCAATTTTACGTGAAAGTTCCAAAGCCTGCAAAGCCATGATCATTGCAGTATCGGGTTTGGATTCAAAATACACGAAACTAAGGTTGGCGAGCGTTAACACACGACCGGTATCTGTTTTTTCATTTTGCAATGATTGTTTTAGGCTGTCTCTTTCATGTTCAAGGGATTGGGCATGCCCATAATAGCTGCTCCAGATAAAAAAGAACGGAAGAATTCTTTTCATAAGTAGTAAGTTAGTTTGTTAATGCCGGTGTAACGGTATTGCACACTTAAATATACTCAACTTATTTTAACTGCCGTTTATATAACTGTACGGTATTCTCCAATCCCAAATAAACAGCATCGCATATTAATGCATGGCCAATGGATACTTCCAGTAAGCCAGGAATATTTTGCACAAAGTATTGCAGATTCTGTAAATCCAGATCGTGGCCCGCATTAATACCCAGACCAAGTTCATTGGCTTTTTGTGCAGCAACTATGTATGGCTTTATTCCCAATTCCTTATTCCCAATTCCCCGTCCGACCGGGTCATCTGGGCGGGCAAATTCCTTTGCAAAGCCTTCTGTGTACAATTCAACCCTGTCTGTACCAACTGCTTTTGCGCCTTCAATCATTTCCACCACGGGGTCAACAAAAATAGAAACCCGTATGCCTGCATTTTTAAAAACAGCGATCATATCTTTTAAGTAGTCGGCATGTTCAATCGTATTCCAGCCATGGTTTGATGTGAGTTGCCCAAGTGTATCAGGCACCAATGTTACCTGCGTTGGTTTATTGACCAGCACCAGCTCAACAAATTTTTGTTCGGTGCAGTTGCCCTCAATATTAAATTCGGTGGTTATTATTTTTTTCAGTTCATACACATCGGCATAACGTATATGCCTTTCATCCGGCCTTGGGTGTACCGTTATGCCATCGGCCCCGTAACGCTCAATATCTTTTGCTGCTTTTATCAAATCAGGATTATTACCGCCACGGCTGTTGCGTAGGGTGGCAAGTTTATTGATATTAACGGAAAGTTTGGTCATTCATGAAATTTAATTGGTCAAATTTAATCTAAAACAAGTCGGCTACACGGCTAAGTTTTAAAAATTATTTATAATGATTTGAATTTTTAAATTAAATGCCTATTTTGTTCGCAATTCATTTCCCTTCGAAAATTTTGCTTCTCTTTTTTCACAAGGCTCTTTAACGTTTTTTATTAACAACTAAACTAAACACGTATGAAAAAAATCATTCCAGTAATTATTATTGCTGCCTTATTATTTGCCTGCAACGACGAAGCAAAAAAAAGTGAGGTAGCAGCAACTGAAACCAAATCAGAAACCGGCAAAGCACCCGTAGAACTTATCAACGACAGTAACCTGATAAACGGTGTAAAAGCTGCATTCACTGGGTTCGAAAATAAAGATATTGAAGCCTATACTGCAAACCTGGCAGATAGTGTGATGTTCAGGTGGTCGGGTGGCGATAGCCTGGTTGGTAAGCAGGCCGTTAAAGATTATTATACCGGCAGGTTTAATATTATTGATAACATCAAATATTCGAACCATATTTTTCTTCCGATCATGTCTAATGTAAGTCCTAATGGAGGTGTAACGGCTCCCGGTAAATGGATGCTTAGCTGGTTTCAGACCAATGTAAAATATAAAAATGGCAAGTCAATCGTTTTTTGGGCTCACAATGCCCAGCATTATAACGATGCAGGCAAGATTGATATTTTTGCGCAGTATATCGACAGGCATCCCATCATGGAAGCCAGTAAAGATTTGGTGAAATAAAAAGTATGAGAAACTGATAATAGAGAACCATTCTGCCAAAAGCAGGGTGGTTTTTTATTGCCGGTGTATTGTTTGTCGGGCTTCGGCTCAGGTGTCTGGCCACTGTGTAGAGTTTGTAAATTTAAATTGATTTTGTAACTCAATAGTTTTTTAAATCAAGAGCGTTTGTAGTGGCCTGACACCTATGCAAAGGGGATGGTTTTTTAGTAAGATATAAAAGCGTTTAACAGTTAATAATCAGGCGGTTTTAGTGAACTCACCAAAATGCCAAAGTATTCCCGACGGGTCGTGCAGGAAAAACTCTTTACCCCAGGGCTCATGCCGTATGGGGACTAATCTTACTCCTTTATACGTAGCGGTTAAATTCAGTGACAGTAATTCATCCCAATACCGGTCAACGTTTTCTACTTCTAAAAATACCATGGTATTATCTACCCAGTCTTTCACATACGCATCCTGCAGATAAAAACTCATGGCTTGTTTTGAGAACAAGGACATGTTATGAGACAGTACGCTTTCTTTAAAACCAAGGGCTTTGTAAAAATTTCTGGAAACAGTAAAATTTTTTGCACCAATAAATGGCCTGATGGAAATTATATTTTGACTCATGTTGTTAGTTGCTTTAATCATTTTTTTTCGAAAGGATTTCCTACCTGGTTCAAACTTAAAACATTTTACTATTACAATGCCCCAAAAGGGCATCTTATTCAAATCCATCTTTCACTATATTCCAGAATTCATCCAATGCAATTATACGGGGCTTTAAAAAACTGATAATAGACGGCCAGTCTGGTTGATTCAATATGTTTACGTTATCAAGTTGTTGCGATATGCTGCTGATGGTTTTATGATCGGTTTTTAGAGTTTCATTCCACTGCCAGTTGATTGTTGTTGAAGCCAGCAAGTTTTTGAGTGATACAAATTGATTGTAGTAATGTAATCTTTCTTCCTGCTTCGGATGGGAAATTTCAATAGCAATGATAGCTCTTGTATTATCTGCATTCATTTTAAAATGAATATTGCGGATGCCCGTTTTATAATTGATCCAGTTAACCGGCAGGCCGGATGCGCCTGGAACCGGTTTCATATATTGCCCGAAGCTTGTCCAGAATTGCGTTTTTAATTTTGATACTTCGTCTTTGGAATACATGGGTGCAAGATAAAATATTTATAAGCTGATTTAATTAAAGATAGATACTGGCAAATATGAATTTTTCCTGACTGCGGCGAAAACTTTAACGCCAGGCTTCTAAAACTACAGACTATACAAACGCCGCTGTTGTGCGTCTCGCCAACAGCCGAAGGGTAACCATTTTGCTGCCGGCGTTTTATGTTAGCTGCGGGCATTTATTTGCCGGGCTTCAGCCGTAGGTGTCTGGCCACTATGTACAGCCAGCAATTTTAAAATACTTTTGTTACGCAGTACCCTTAAAAATTAAGCGTGTTAGTAGTGGCCTGACACCTATGCAGACTTCGGTTGTTGGCGGAACGCACAACGACGGCCTCCGTGTTTTATATTTTATGAGGGTTGGAGGGTGAGAGCTTGAAGTTTAGTAACGCCAACAAGGGCAAAGAGTTTCGGTTCGTGAGATACGAACCGAGGCGGAGTATTGTAATCTTTCTTCCTCCTGCGGATGGGAAATTTCAATAGCAATAACAGCTCTTGTATTATCTGCATCCGTTTTAAAATGAATATTGCGGATGCCTGTTTTATAATTGATCCAGTTAACAGGGAGGCCCGATGCACCGGGTACGGGTTTCATATATTGCCCGAAGCTTGTCCAGAATTGTGTTTTTAATTTTGATACTTCGTCTTTGGAGTACATGGGTGCAAGATAAAATATAATGAACTGCTTAAATAAAGAAGAAAGGAGTAATACCGAATCTTTTTCTGCCTGCGGGGAAAAGCATTTTACTATGTAACGCCGATGTTGTGCGTATCCCCAACAGCCGAAGGGTTAATCATTTTGCTGCCGGCTTTTTATGTTAGCTACGGGTATTTATTTGCCGGGCTTCAGCCGTAGGTGTCTGGCCACTATGCACAGCCTGCAATTTTAAAATACTTTTGTTACGCAATACCCTTAAAAATTAAGCGTGTTAGTAGTGGCCTGACACCTATGCAGGCTTCGGTTGTTGGCGGGACGCACAACGACGGCCTCCGTGTTTTATATTTTATTAAGGTTAAAGAGTGAGAGTTTGAAGTTTGGTAACACTAATAACAGCATCGAGTTTCGGTTCGTGAAGACACGAACCGAGGCGGAGGGGGTTAGGCGTTTGCTTGCGGATGGGTTTGGAACACCGACAGCGGCGCAAGGTAAATTATCCTGAAATAATTACCGGTCCTATCGGCAATGGTTTGGTATTTAGATAACCTTTGACTTTAGGAGTTAATTTGGTTAGTTCGGCGTATGTATTAATGGTGGCAGTTAACACAAAAACGGTCAAAGTATATTTTGAAAAATTTTGCTGATGTTGTAAATTTTTATCGAAAGTGAATAGGGCATCAAATGAGTCTTCAAGCATTAGCTTTAAGAGTTCGCCATTTTTTATTCCATTCCATCCTTTATCACGAACTGAATAGATTTCATGTTCAGGATAATC
Source organism: Ferruginibacter sp. (assembly GCA_046596765.1). GTDB lineage: Bacteria > Bacteroidota > Bacteroidia > Chitinophagales > Chitinophagaceae > Ferruginibacter. The sequence goes on from JBKJLT010000376.1 coordinate 6,180, forward strand.
AAGCTTTAATCGTTTAGGCAAATTCTCGTCAAGTAGCAGCTTCATAAATGCTTTCTACGTTTTTAGAAGTTAAAAGCTTACTTGCCATATCCAGTAATGCAACAGCCTGTTCTTTTGAAACGCCGGGGAAATCATCTAAAAATTCATCTAAAGAAATACCGGCTTCCAAATGGTCAAAGAGTGTTTCTACCGGAACCCTGGTTCCTGTAAATACCGGTTGTCCGCCTAAAATTTCGGGATCAATATTGATGATATCCTTAATGCGCATGATATAAAGTTAAGAATAAATGCCT
>JBKJLT010000544.1:0-3604 GCA_046596765.1 Ferruginibacter sp.
TGGAGCACAAAATATGCTGAATTTAAGGGTGCTAACAATGAATGAACAATGGTATAAGGTGGTGCAGTTAATAAAAACAGCTGCTTAAAGGACAAGCGACAATTTTAAATGCACCCAGCAGATATTATACCTTTAAGCTTGGCTTTTATTATTACACCAATTGTTCCGGTATAAATTATTTAAGTAGAGCTGCTATCTTCCGGGCTTTATAATCATCTAAAATTACTGTACTGCCCAGCGTTTCAAGTGCCAATGCAATTGCACTCGATTAGCCTTTATCAATTTGCATTTCTAAAAGTTGCTGTTTGTATTTATCTGCCACCGGCATAATTTCAATCCATTCAGGTAACGGCTCCCCAAATTCTACAGCAATGTCAATTGTTGTTGCAACCTGGTCATAAACTTTATGTTAGAGCTCAAGCTCACCAATATTTGTAAGTATGATGAAACAACTGGTATCTGAAATAATTATTTTAGGCATTGGCTACATCACTTGAAAGATCGGACGCAGGAAAATTAAAAATGGAGACATTGAATTTACCCAGCAATTCAGCAAATGTACGTTTTGATAAACCGGCAACTTCTGCTGCCTGGCCCAGCGAAAGTTTTCCCTGCTCATACAGACTGGTAGAAACAAGCATAGCAAGGTCTTTGTTATCTACATCAAGGTTATCTGGTATATTAAGCGTCAATGTTTTCATACATCAAATATAACAAATTTTAAGGAATGCTACAGGGATTGGCCTTGCGGCGAATTGATACAAAAATATTTGTGGGTTGGATTGATGAAAATAAAAAAGGTTCGTGGGTGATACGAACCTTTTTGAAGAAATTATGTGGGGAGATTATTTTATAAAAACACCATATGCTTCTGCATCATTTGTTCCGTTTGTGAGCAAAGTGGCAACACTATTTTTCCAGACTTTTGCAACGTATTTTGTACCATTATATTCAGACCCTACAACATACACATCAGTCCCGAAAACATAAACACCATAAGTATAAGCATCATTTGTTCCGTTGGTTAAAGAAGTAGCAACACCGTTTTTCCAGAGTTTTGCAATGTTGTTTGTTCCGTTAGATTCATACCCTGCCACATAAACATCACTTCCAGAAACATAAACAGAACTTGCATCACTTGGATTTAAGCCATTGGTTAAAGAAGTAACCACACCGTTTTTCCAGAGTTTTGCATTGTAATTAGCGACAATTCCTTCATCAAAAGCCACGTAAACATCGGTACCGACAACAAAAACAGAATTTCCAAAAGCATCATTGACACCATTTGTTAAAGATTGTGCCACACCATTCTTCCATAGTTTCGCAATATTTCCTTCAAAGCCGGTAACATAAACATCTGAACCGGAAATAAATACTGAACTTGCTACTGCAGCAGTTGCACCATTTGTAAGGAAAGTTGGGACATTGTTTTTCCAGACTGTTGCTACAGGGCTTGGGTTGCAAAAATTACCCTCGCCTACGGCATACACATCTGTACCCGAAACAAATATTGAAGAAACATCTCCGGCACATCCGTGGATTAAAGTAGAAGGAATAGTATTTTTCCAGATTATAGGGTCACGTAATGTTGTTGTACTGTTGATTTCAGTACCGCCAACATGTACGTCAGCACCCGAAACAAAAACAGAATAAGCAGAAGCATCATTAAAACCATTTGTCAAAGAAGTAGCTACCCCGTTTTTCCAAATTTTTGCAATATCCTTTGTTCCGTTATTTTCATACCCCGCCACATAAACATCCGGTGTTGATGATGATGTTGTAAAAATTAAATCTGCACCATAAGCAGTACCCACACTATTAGTAGCATAAGCACGTACATGGTATAAAGTTGCGGCTGTAAGGCCGGTTATAGCACTTGTAAATGTACCAATGCCCGTACCATCGGTTGTTTTGGTAGCTAAGGCAATGGTTGGGTTGGCAGTGGTGCTCCAGCAAATACCACGGGCTGTTACGGGTGCGCCGCCATCCATGCTTATGTTGCCGCCGCTTGCGGCGGTGGTATTGGTTATGGCAGTTACTGCTGTGGTTGTAATGGTTGGTATGGTTGCGGTTGCTGCGGTGGTAAAGGTACTATCGCCACCGTAAGATGTACCCACACTGTTTGTTGCATAGGCTCGTACATGATACAGCGTTGCAGCAGTTAAACCTGTTATGGCACTTGTAAAAATTCCGGTACCGGTGCCATCAATTGTTTTGGTTGGTAATGCAATAGTTGGGTTTGCAGTGGTGCTCCAGCAAACGCCACGGGCTGTGATGGTTGCGCCACCATCGGCAGTTACATTACCGCCGCTGGCAGCAGTTGCTGTAGTTATAGCCGTTATTGCTGTGGTTGTAACAGTTGGCAATGCAGTGGTTGAGGTTGTAGTGGTAAAACTTATTTCATTACCATAACTGGTACCTACAATGTTGGTAGCATAAGCCCTTACATAATAAGTAGTGTTTGCGGTAAGGCCGGTTATGGGGCTTGCAAATATACCGGCACCGCTACCGTTAACGGTGTGGTTTCCGGTTATAACAGGATTGGTTGCAGTGCCCCAGCAAACACCACGGGCAGTTATTGATGGCCCTCTGCCGGCAGTGGCATTGCCACCGGATAATGCAGTATTAGCAGTTACAGAACTTGTGGGCACAGTAGTAACTGATGGTAAAAGTGGTACAGGGTCGGGGGCATTTCTTTGGCAATTAAAAGATATGAACGCTAACAGCAGAATAGAGAGAATATGTTTCATTTACTACGGTTTGTTAGCAAATGTAAGATAATATATGGGACTGCCTCAGCGGCTTTGCTTTTTTACTACGGCTTTGGAGAAACCGGATTTTTTGATTTGTTCATTTGCTTTTGCCAGTTTATCAGGAAAAAGTACAACGTTATCATACTTATCAAGCTCACGGTCAATACGAACAGCGGGGATTTTCTTTTTGTTTATTTCGAGCATTGTCTTCATAATTCAAATTTACTATTTTTTAAGATGAACAGCAAATGCCTGATAGTCTTCTCCTTTCTCATACCACTCCCACTCACTTTGCTGCTCACCCATAATATCAAAATCTTCCTTTACTATATCAAAATATTTATTAATGCCCATTCTGTACAACCTTGTTCTTGTAGCAGTACTTCCGGTAGCATATACCCAGGCACCGGAATATTGTGATGAAAACGCATAAACAGCAGCAACAACTGTTGCTAAAACTTTTTCACTATCGTTATTATCAGTAATTGCTTTGTCATCAAATTTTCCGGTTACCGGATTTAAATCGCCGAAAGCAAGATTATACAGGTTGGGTAAATTCATTTGCTGAAATTGTATCAGCTTGATAATGCTGCCTTTACTCCCTTCGCTTAAAAATTCAAAAGTAGTAAGGTTAAGCCCTGCTTTTAATTGATACCTGTCAAGTTTCATACTGCGGAAATATCAAAATGAAGATAAGAAAAAAAATTACGCCGCAATTAAAGGTCCACAATGGTATGCAGTACAAGTGAGTGACACAACAATGTCGCCATGAAAAACTAATGTTCGTAACCAAAAACTACAAACCCCAAACCCTAAACGGTTTTTACTTCCGCACACAAATCCTGCAACAC
>JBKJLT010000119.1:0-5046 GCA_046596765.1 Ferruginibacter sp.
CCCCGACTTACACATGAATCTACCTTACTGTTTTATAATTCGTTCTGTTTGTCTTTTATCGTTGTTAAATAGTTGAATAATGTACATACCACCTGACTGGTTTGAAACATCTACACGGTTAATGCCTTTCAGCCCGGTACCGGTGCTGATTGTTTTGCCATTCATATCAGTTAGTACAAACTTATAGTTATCGGCTGCATTAATGATTATTTCGTTGTGTACCAATGTAGATACTTTAAAAGCGTTTTCAGCATCTCCGGTTCCCTTTAGCGCAATTGTATTTGAGTACACTGTTTGGTTTAAAACCGAGGTAACTTTTAAACGGTAAAAAATGGTATTGTTTTTAAAAGGCTGATATGAAAACTTTGTTGAAGCAGAAGCCACACCTGTTAAAGCATTAAAACTTGTACCATCCGTTGAGGATTGTATTTCAATGGTTTTAATGGGCTCATCTGCAATGATATCCCAGTTGAGGTTGTGTTTATTTTTTTCAATTGTACCGTTCAGTTTTACTACATGTATTGGTAAGCCCCCGAACGAACCGGTAATGGTATAAGAACCCAGACTTCCGTAAGATCCGATATTGCTGTTACCGGTACCCAATATTTTTATATAGTAAGTGCCTGCATTTAAAATAGTATCTACGGTTACACTTAGTGTTGTTAATGGGTCGTAAGTTCTGATAAGTGCTGCAGATGAATTGTATAATTCAAATGCAATATCCAGGTTGGCACCGGCTGCATTTGCAGCAACACAATAAGGTGCGGCAAATACATGAAAGTTTGAATTTGAATTCAACGTAAACCTGAAAGCGTCTTTATCTGTATTGGTTGTAATAATACCATTACCAGTAAAATTACTTCCCGCCAATGAAGCAGTGCTTCCGTTAAGTGTTTCAGTATAGTCATCAGGCCGGTAACCAAATCCATTCTGTGTTGTAATGGTAGTAAGGTTATCCTGTGTTATAGTGCAGCCATATGGCGTAGGCCCATCGTTCCAGTTGCTAAAATTCCGGTTCAAACTATTGCCCATTAACGGTGACCAAGCCGTTTCACCCGATCCATAACCAGTGTTGTATGTTTCAATAGGAGTATTGCAGTCAACCTGGTTATATTTAGACTGATGCGATAAACCAACGGTGTGGCCGGTTTCATGCGAAATGATTTCTCCAACATATTTTGGGTTGTACTGGCAACGGTCGCTGAATACAAAAGCTGGTGTATCGTCTCCTGTGGTAAAAGATCCTATTTGACTTATTCCGGTCATATTACCTGCCCAACTGCTTGTAGGTGTTACAATAATTCTTATGCGTTTGTTTAAAGGTGCTGAGAGAAATACGGTAGAGTCTGTTGTTATATTAATATTAAAAGGCCTGAAATCTTCGGAAGCACGGTTAAAAGCTTCTGTTATTTGAGTATTGGTTAAGCCAGAAGCCGCACAGTTGATTGGATTACCACTATTCCAGATTGTGGATTGAACATAATGACCATCAAAATCCAGAAAGATTGTAGCTGTAGCACCAGGAAAACTGTTTAATTTGGGTACACTAAAAGCGCTAAAAGAAACCAGAACCAGCAAGGCGCAAATTAGTGATGTAAAAATTTTTTTCATTTCAAGGGGTTTTAGGTGGATAGTTGGATATTATTGTAAGCTTCTGTATTTATTTAAAAATTTATTGCTGAACGCAATCCTGTATCACTCGGTCGCTCTCTGTTTTTTTAAGCTGATAAATACCTGATGTGCTTTTTTTCAGTTCAAATCCATCAAAAAAGTTTTTATTAATGAGGGTGCCAACATAAGCATCTGATCCATCAGGGTTTATAATTTTTGAAATATGGAAAATTGTATTGGAATAATCGGGCGATACAATTACTGCTGATTGCAGGTTTGCATATTTAGCCATGTTGCTTTTTACAGTACCCGAAAAAATAAAATTATCCGAAAAAGATAGGCTGATATTTTGTCCCGGTGAAGTTGTAAATACTTTTGCTAATTCCTGTTCGCTGCAGGTAATAATTGCGGGAAAATTGCTGAATTGCTTTGGCTTATTTGTTTGTGTAAAACCTGTCATTACCATACAAGATAAAAGTAATGACAATGCATAGGGTGCATAGTGTTTCATAGGATAAATTTGGTTTCTTAGATAATCGGATAATAAAACTCTTATTATGAAAACGACGTGAAAGGCATTTTATTATCTTTTTAACAAAAAAAAATTATCCTGACTATAAATAGCGTGCATTTACTACAATATACATCGTACAAATACCATATCCAGTGTATGCTAATACTGGCCTGTACTTAACAAAACCAATGTACAGGCTTCCTGTGGTATGATGTTATTTTTTTGGGCGAGTTCAGCTAATTCATCATTCTCCGTTCCGGGATTGAAGATAATGCGCCTGGGATGCAGGGAAATAATATAATCGTAGTATTCTTTTTGATTTTGGGGGCTTAAATAAAGTGTTACGGTATCAATATCATCCAGTTTAATTTTTTCAGTGCCAATGGTAACACCGGCCACAGCACCTGTTTTATTTCCAATAGCTACAACCGGATACTGCTTATTTTTTAAACGGTTTATGGCCAGGTTACTGTAACGTGCCGGGTTTTCTGATGCACCTAATACCAATGTTTTTTTATTTTCCATATTAATTTAAAAATCTTGCTTTTACTTCGGGCGTGGGTATCATACAGGATTCTTTTTTACCAAACCATTTGTACCGGTTTTTGGCTATCCAGTTGTAAATGCCATCCCGTATAAATTTGGGCACAATTATAAATCCATAGCACAATGGCCAAAGGCCTCTTAAATGCCTGCACACTTTTAAAGCACCTGTTGATTGTTTATAAACTGTATTATTTTCAATAAAAATAAACGACTTCATATCATCTAAAGGCAAATTATATTGCAATAATAATTTTTGCCCCGCTTCCGATTGCATAGGCGCAAAATGAATATTTGCTTTTGCGTTTCTTTTAAGAGTAAAGTTTACTGCACTATTGCAAAAGTTGCAAATGCCATCAAATAATATTACGGGTTGTGTGTTCATATAATTTGCAAAGTTACTGATTAGCGATTTGTTGCTGCTCACTTAAAATTTGTTTTAATGCCATATCAATTTCGGGATATTTAAATTGAAAGCCTGCAGCTAACAGGCGCTCAGGTATTACCCAGCGGCTTTTTAAAATCAGCTCCGTTTCTGTTTTGATAATTACCGCTCCCATTTTCAACAACCAAACGGGAGCCGGCAAACCAAAACCAGCTCCCATATTCTTTCTTAGTAATTGCATTAAGGTCTTGTTGCTAACTGGGTTTGGCGAAGCTGTATTTATTACTCCCGATATTTCATTATTTTGCTGTACAAAAGTTATAATACCGAACAGGTCTTCAATATGTATCCAACTAAACATTTGTTTGCCGCTGCCTTGTTTTCCACCCAGGCCAAAACTAACAAGATTTTTTAAAGGCTTTATTACGCCGCCGTTTTTCCCCAACACTATTGCCATGCGTAACACAACCTGGCGTATTTGGGGTAATTTAAAACCGAAAAAAGCTTTTTCCCAATTGGTGGCAACGTTTACCGAAAAGCCAGTCCCGATTTCTCCGCCACTTTCTGTCATCGGTCTGTCTTCGGCATGGCGGTATATGGTGGCTGTACTTGAATTTATCCAAAGTGGCGGCGGGTTTTTACAGTTAAGCATTGCATCGCCGAGTATTTTGGTCGTATCAATCCTGGAATCGTAAATTTCTTTTTTATTTTTTTCATTGTACCGGCAATCAACCGATTTGCCGGCAAGATTTATAAGCATGTCCGCATTTTCAAGGGATTCAGTTATTAAAGGAGTATTGTTCCAGGCAACATGACTTTTGTTCCTTGAAATAATGATCACTTTATATCCTGCGGCTATAAATTTTTTATTTAGATATCGGCCCACAAAGCCGGTGCCTCCTGCAATTACAATTTTCTTTTTCATTTATGTAAGTATAAATATTAAAATAAAAGCTCTGTACAAAACCCATGTATAAGAAATTTCTACAGGCAAGCCCAAAATATTTACTCTTCTTTTATGATCGAAAAACATAATCAATACTACTGTAAAAAAATACAGCAGATTGAATGTATCACTATAGTTTGAATAAAAATTCAGAACCAGTAAAGGAAAAAGCAATACAGAACCGATCAACGAAACAAGCAGCATATTAAAATAGTAATCGAGTTTCAGGCTACTACTTTTTTTATAAATAAAAGGATACTGAAAAAAGAGCATTCCTATTATCATATATAACTCAAACTGCCAGCCATACTTGATTGTAATAAGATGCTGAATAAGCTGTGCATATTGGTTTAAGGTGATTGCAGTTATGGCTAAACAAATAACCATGACAGCCAATTTATACTCTTTTATATGTATGATCTTATTCTTTTGCATCTGAATTGGCTTTTTACAAACGGCAATTCTTAATTAACTGTGAACTGTTGGTGCTTTGTACTTAGCTTCCTGTGTTGCCTTTTTACGAAGTGTAAAAAATATGTAGAGGTTAAAAAAATGCATGGCGCCAAGTATCAAAATTATAAGACCAATTTTTAAACTCAGTTTCTCAATTACTTCCCGCGTGTTAACAATAGTGCCTGTTACCTGCAATGTATAAACAGCATAACCGATATTGATGAGGTAAAAACCTACTAACAATAAATTGTTTACACTGTCGGCAAGTTCCTTATTTCCATGAAAAATATCAATTAAGAATATCTTACCATTTTTAAACAGGGTTCTGGCAACCCACATGGTTAAAGCAATGGTGATGATCAGGTAAAAGCTGTAAGTGATGATGATGTAGGTCATAAAATTTATTTTAAAAGTTATTAATTATTTTAAAAGTGCCAGCGGCCTTTGGTTCATCTTTCTTACTTCATCAAAACATAGCCAGGTATAAAAAACGGCCATGAAAGGTGCTGCAAAAAGTAATATCCAGAAAGAACCAATGGGCATAGTAATGAGGGAGATAAGCGTTATCCAGTGGTAATTACGCCTGATGCCTTT
>JBKJLT010000352.1:0-9288 GCA_046596765.1 Ferruginibacter sp.
TTTGCTTTTGACGGGTTTACAATGAATTTCACAGGCACCTTGTAATTTCTGATCAGGTCGTATATTAATCCATAAGGTTTAATGCTGTTGGCAATGGTACCCGGATTGGTGGCACCCATATTGATAATAAATGAACCTGTGCTGAAGGTTTCAGATTGAGAACGTCCCTCAAAAGAAATCAATACAAGCATCAAAAACATTATCAACAGCTTTGGTAAAGCGGGGGTTTTCATGGAATATTGTTTTTTTTTATAAAAATCAATACAATTACACAATGTTAATTGGTTCTGATTTTTTAGCCCTTTGTTATCTTTTACCATCTACAGGGTAAATAGTATTATTTTTCAATGATTTAAAACCATCTATTCTCATATGATAAAATTCAATTTTTGGTTCATACAATATTTGTAAACGTATTTTTACGATGGTTAGTATTTTTTCTACATTATTTATTTTTATTAATAACTGTATCATGTCTTTTCATTGTTAATAACCGGTCTTGCCTGGTTTTTAATTTTGCAAGCGTAGTTAAAAAAAGAGCCCACCCGTTTAAAAACTGAGTGGGCTTTGTAAAAACCGGAAAAAATTATATAATAGGCATGATTTTCAGCTAATTGCCGACGGGCATTCTATATTTATCAAAATTTCACTTCCAGCGATACCAGGAATGTCCTCGGTTCTGCCGGAATGATGCCAGGCCCCGGGTAACTGGTTGCCCGGCGTGTAAAATATTTGTTACCGGTTAAGTTATTAATGCTCACGCCTATTTTGAACGCATTGAAAGATATTTTGGAGGACCAATCCATCACATAATAAGCAGGAACAATGCCATTGCTGCCGTTGGCAGAAAAAATGGTATTGCTGGCATCAGAAAACTGTTGACTGATATAGGAATAGTTGATGGTTGAAGAGAACCTGGGCACTTTAAAAGTCAATCCTGAACGTAGGATATGATTAGGTGCAGTTTCAACTTTTTTTCCTTTGAGAATATCTTTTTCGGAGCTGATGTAGCTTGCATCAATGTAAGAATAGCTTACAAACAACGATACATTCTCTTTTGCCTTTTGGTTAAATGATTTGATTATATTCCATTCTGCAAATGTTTCTACTCCCATATTTCTTGAATCGGCGATATTGGTACTGATGATATACGTGCTGTTATCAGGGCGTGTTCTTGTAACCAGCCCGATCCTGTCGGTATAATTAAGGAGAAATCCATTGATATCGAAATTCAGGATATTCCGGTATTTTCCTCTTATGCCCAGGTCAATGTTGAACCCTCTTGAATCTTTAAGGTCCGGATCTATTTCCAGGTTGGGCGTATTAATGCGGATATCATTAAAATTGGCAGACCGGTAACCCTCTGTATAATTTGCATACAGGTTTATCGTCTTATTTAATTTATACTCGATGCCAACGCCAAACAACGGGAACTGCCTTTTGCTGCTGATGCCCTTTTCTTCTGTACGCATGCCGGTTGAAGAATTAAAATAGCCATCTGCAAAGAATTTGATGTATTCATAACGCATCCCCGGTACAATGGAGAGTTTACCGATCCTGAAAATATTCTCAACAAACAGGGCTACGTTCACATTCCTGAAAGCGTAGTCACTGTATTCTAAATTATCAGGATTAAGGAATGTATAATCTGCATCTCTACTCTTTGAACCAAGTCCCTGGCCTCTTAAGGTTCTTCCCTTATAAAACCGTATGCCACTGGCCAGCACGCCTGTTACTTTCGTAGAAATATTATACTCTTTCAGGTACCTTAATTCTGCCCCAAAATTCTGATAATTATCCGTGCGGATATCCCTGTAACCTGTATCGGCAATTATATTAACGGGTTTGGTATTCTCAATGCTTTTTCGTGAAGCAAGCAACATGTACGTAACAAGGCTGATCCTGGAGCGTTCAGAGAACTTGTATTCCAGTTTAACAGAAGGAATATTCCAGTTAACCTTAAACCAATTGCGTTCACGTACCGACCTTTTTGCATCAAGCTGGTACATCGAATCGGTAAGACCGGCGGAAAGATGCAGCAGAAATTCCATTCTGGTAAATTCGGCTCCGATATTCAACCAGTCGTTTACCTTGTAAGAAACAGAAGCAAAGCCGGTATTCCATCTGTAGTCGGAATTTTGTCTCCAGCCCGATGCACTACGGTGATGATAATACCCGAAATAGGTTAATTTATTTTTCGTTCCTCCAATACTGTTGTAAGAATTGAACAGGCCGTAAGACCCTACAGATTGCTTCATCTCTACTTCTAAGGGTTTAGAGATACTTCCCTGTTTCAACACAAAATTCAATAAGCCACCCATTTGTGTGCCATATTGAAGAGATGCCGATCCCCGAACCACTTCTATATGTGAAACTGCATCCATTGGGGGAGAATAATACATATCAGGGTAACCCAGTATATCCGCAGCTATATCATAACTATTCTGTCGCATATTATATTCCCACGAACGATTAGGACTAAGGCCACGGGAAGATACATTTACCTGTATTCCGGATCCATCATTTTCCCAAACATTGGTGCCGGCTACCTTGGAAAATACCTGTCGAGCATTATTGGTAGCCATGTTAGCGTCAATGTTCTTCATCACTAAAACATCATTTTTCTTGGCCTCAAATATGGCGGTGCCCCGTATCGGATCCATTCTGCCAAGGCCATTTAAATGAATTGTTTTATTAATAACGATCTCATCAAGCTCCAATATCGCTGTATCCGTTAAAGCAATCTTTAAGTCTACCAACGCATTATTTACATAAACATTTCTTTTATATCTGCGCATGCCATCGGAAAAAACCTCGAGCCGGGCTTTGCCAAAAGGAACTCCTTTAATCTCAAAATAACCTGCATTATCTGTTATTGTTTCAAATGTTGTATCAATACGCACTATCATTCCGGCGGTGCTTAATTCCGAATGTTTTACCACTCCTGTGATCATCGCTTTTTTCTGGCAATAGGACGAATATGTAAAGAGTACAGAGAGAAATACTAAAATAGTTTTAAAGTTCATACCATAATTTTTAGGTAACCACAGTGGTTTTAACACAGTGGTTTTAACACAGTGGTTTTTAAGTATACACAGTAGTGAAGATCCGTCCCTGTGAGGGCTGTCATCACCAGATTTATTTTTATGAGTTATGAAAATTCGATACGGGGAGGAGGAAGAATTATATCGTTTCCCCGCTGTGTAAGTGGTGTACTATATGTTGAAGAGATAGCTAAAGAACAGGGCAGTGGTACTTTTATATTTGCTTTATTATTTTGAATGATAAACTCTGGAGAAAATGTCAGGTCAAAGTCTGTTATGCTATGCCCGGCTCCGGAGATTTTCAGGCTGTAATCAAACATTATTTCCATTTCTTTCTTTTCGGTAATGCAATAACAGTAGATATTGCCATCAATTTTTTTCTTTTTGGCTACATCATACATTACCCCATTTAAAATAAAAACCTCACCCTCTTTCACCCAATGAATCTTATCTGCATTTAAAGTGATGTTTATTATTTCACATTCATTTTCAGGTAAAGTACTTAGGATGTGATGCTCTATTTTTTCTGTTTCGCCATAACGCATTACGGTATAAACCAGGTAATAACCAACCTGATTATAGAAAAAAATCATGAGAATTATTATGGTAAAAATTTTCTTCAAAGCACTACTATAATATAAAATTAAAATAAAATTTGGTTAAATGCCCGCACCACAGGTACAAATTCAGGCTCAGCAGATTTTCTATTAGCCTAAAAAACGAAAAAATTTCAATTGTATTGCTCAAATTCATTTGTATTAAGGCTTTGTGAAAACAAGGCTCCGGTCAGAAAAAGCAGCTACGATTTTCCATCTCTACCACTCACCTGGAAGACCAGTTAGCGGAATAGATAACTGAACATGAACATTAAAAACGGCGATGTGATAGTCTCAGAAATGGATGAGACAGGAGAGACCTCTCTAGATTTGTCTTGAAGAAAGAAGAAAGCAGGAATGATTATCTGAGGCATAATTGACAAAATAGATAGGCATATAAAAAGAGATGGTCTGCTATAAATGAAATACCTATCAAAGCACAATCTGCCAATAGTCAGCTAAAGGGAAGAAAAAATCAGTTAACTTCTGTTTCTAAAACTGATGCAAAAGTTTACTTTGTTTTGCAAAACACCACCGGCGTCTGAGATTCAATTGTAAATCCGCCTGTAGGCAGGATCATTTATAAAACTACTTTCCCAGCGTTATACCCGAAATACCTGAAAAAATTGAATGCAAATGAGCATTATATAGGCGAGGAATTTGCCGGAGGAATTGTTTTGAATTTAGATAGTACAAAAGCACATCGATTAATAGTAACACCCACTAACCAGAGCCCATCGGCTTAATGGGGATTTTTAAAGAGCAGGCAGGTGCCCGTGCAAAAAATATAGGTGATGGAAAACAGAATACTGATATCATTGCAAAAAGCAGCACTGAAAATAATATTGCAGTCGGCATTTGCAGTACATTAAAACTGAAAGGATACAGCCGATTTGTTTTTGCCTTTAATAGAGGAATTGAAATTGATGTACTACAACTTTAGCAAAGGCTTTAGGCAATTTCAGCAGTAGTCAATACTGGTCATCTTTAGAAACAGACGATAATAATGTTTGATTATGAATTTTGGTTATGACTTTCTACGGAAAATAATGCAGTTAAATACTATGCTGTAAGAGCTGTGCGGAATTTCTGAAGATCAACAACCCCCTTTTGATTAATTAATCGCATAATCATGTAATTCTTTTATTTTTATTTTTATTTCTGTTGCATATCATTGATTTTTGCTTCAATGAAAAAAATAATTATTACTATAGACGGCTGGTCGTCCTGCGGTAAAAGTACCCTGGCAAAGCAACTGGCAAAAGAACTTGGTTACATATACATAGATAGCGGTGCCATGTACCGGGCAATTACCCTTTATTTTTTGCGTAACCATATTAACTGGCTTGATAGCGAACAGGTAAATAATGCGTTAGCGAACATAATGCTCGCTTTTAAATTCAATGATAAAACACAGCAATCAGAAATTTATTTAAACGGCGAAAATGTGGAGTATGTGATAAGAGACCTGGTAATAGCAGAAAAAGTAAGTGATGTTGCCGCCATTAACGAAGTAAGAACTTTTGCAGTAGCCCAACAACAGGAAATGGGCGAACACAAAGGCATCGTTATGGATGGCCGTGATATAGGTACCACAGTTTTTCCGGATGCCGAACTTAAATTTTTTATGACGGCAGATATAGCCATACGTGTGGAAAGGAGATATACAGAAATGTTTGAGAAAAACCCTAATATATCTCTTGAAGAAGTAAAAGCAAATCTTGAAATGCGTGATTATATTGATTCTCACAGAGCAATAAGTCCTTTGCGCAAGGCACAGGACGCTATAGAACTCGATAATACAAATCTGAGTATTGAAGAACAGTTAAATATTGCTTTGAAAAGATCAACTTATATAATTTCCTAAATAGTTTATATTTTAAAAAGAAAAGTTAAAAAAAAATAGATATCTTACAAATTGGTTAGATTATTGTGTTCCCTTTTACCAATAATCGCATATTCCATTCGTAGGATTAATATCCTATCATAAAAGCCAATATTTTCTAATTTCCTGTTTAATGCCCCCCCACAGAAACATGTCATGCACTGTTTGACTATGTAATTTATATATGTCAGACTATTTTTAAATCATGTTAAGTCAAAATTATGAAACAAACATTTACACAATCCATTAGTATTTTTAGTAAGTACATGGCATTAATCTTTAGAAATGGACTTAAAGCCCTTTTAATTTGTGTCGCTTTTGGGCTAATGCCTTCCGTTGTAAAAGCCGATACTCCCATTCCAACCTCTGTAGTGTCAAGTTATGATGCCGTATTAAAAAGGCTGACCTTAACCGTAAACTGGACCTGGGGTACCACCTCAAACACAAAAATTGTAACAGCGGCAGTATTTGCAGACTTGAACGGAGATGGTATTTCTCCTACACTTTTAGATAACCCTGCAACATATACCAGCGGAGGCAATCCGTTCCCGGCAGGATTATCAGCTAGAGATGAGTTCCTCGGTCAATTAGCTGTTTCTTCTATCGAGGGTACCGCTTTCTCAAGTTTGTACCCTGGAGGTGATCGTACCGACAATGGTATTGCGGCACAGAATGGATTTGGCCCTTCAGATCCGAGGGTCTTGTTTCCTTATGGTACTGCGGGCGCCGGTACGGTAGGCACTTCGGGAACTTTCACACTTACGTATGATAACGTTCTTGTTAATCCAACAAAAATTTGTGTAGTTATGTATGATGTTCATACAGGAAACCTGAACGATTTATCCGGTTCGCACTCGCCCAGAAGTGCAAATCCAGGTGTTAATACAGACAACTCAGTTCAGGATGGAAACAGCCAGGGTACTGTAAGTTGCAACGGTTTGGTAGTTCTTCGTTGCGCAGTTAATAAAACAGAAGCATCTTGTCAGAGCCAAGCGTCTATTAATGCATCTTATGCTGCATGGTTAGCATCTGTTACAGCTTCAGGATGCAATGGGGTTTTGACAAACAATAGTACCGGCGCTCCCAGTGCTTCAGGCGGTTCAAAAACAGTAACATTTACATACACACAGAGTGGTTGTAGCAATCAGGCTGCTGTTACCACTTGCACTGCGACTTTTACTGTACTCTCTTGTACTACTTTTACATCTCCCACTTATAACCCGGATATCAATGTTACCTATGTAAATGTGCCAGTTCCAGGTAATGTTCAAACCAACGATGTGGTGCCGTCAGGAACTGCATATGGAACACCTGTTCCATTGGCCGGTAACCCGCCAAGCGCAACTATTACCATGAATTCAAATGGTACCTACAGTTTTGTTTCTCCTAATGTAGGCGTATATCGCTATAATGTTCCCGTTTGTGTTCCGGGTCAGGCAGCACCTTGTCCTACCACTTTATTAACTATTACTGTACTAGGACCAAATGCAAATAACAATCCGCCGGTTGCCAATACTGATATTGCAACCACTAAACTCAATACCGCAGTAACTTTAAAAAGCCTGGCAAATGATTATGCTGGTAACCCCGGTGGAATTTTAAATCCGGCCAGTGTTGTAGTTACGGTTAATCCATTACACGGTACAGTTACTGTAAATGCAACAAACGGTGATATTACTTATACTCCAGCAACAGGTTACAGCGGTAACGATACACTTACTTACAGGGTTTGCGACAACAGCACACCTACAGCATTGTGTGCCACCGCATTGCAGATTATTACTATCAAACCTGCCGGTGCAGCCAACTCTACCATGGCAGCAGACGATTATGTATTTACTCCAATAAATACAGCAGTTAGTGGTAATGCACTTACAAATGACACAGATCCGGAAGGCAATTCGCAAAGTATCACGGCTCAAACAACTACAATCGCAGGAAAAGGTACGCTTGTGCTTAACTCGAACGGTACTTTTACTTTCACCCCGGTTTCTGGTTTCACTGGGCCAGTAAATTTCCCCTACACTACTATGGATAATGGTGTACCAACAGCATCTGCAAATGCTACCATTTATGTATTGGTGAGCCCTGCACAATCTGCAACTCCCCCTGATCTTACACCAAGAATTACGGCTAACCCTAATAATATCATTGGTCAAAGTGTTGCCGAGATCACCATCCAGATTAATGAGTTAAAAAATGTACCTACAAACGGCAGTACAATTACCCTGTATGTGGATAAGCTTAGTTTCTTTAGTAATTTCTCATTCAACCCGGCGCTGGTCACTAATAGTGCTTTTCAGTCGGTACAAAACAGCCAGTTTAGTATAGATGCAACCAGTAATCCTGATTTCTACATTATAACTACCAATGCGGTTTTCCAGAATTCATTACGCCGTGTGTCATTTAAAGTAAATTTGAATCCAGGCCAAACAAAGGGTTCAACACCAATAAATGTTTTCTTAGCCAACGGTAGCGGCGGCGAAACGATATTTACCAATAATTCTGATTTTACCAGAATTACCTTTTCATTTTAACTTCTTACCCACATAACCACAAGAATTAATATCAAATAAAAAACAAGAAAATGAAAAAAATTTTAAACATACTGATTATCGGGTTGATCATGCAATTTTCCTTATCGGCACAGGACTTTGTTTTGAATAATCCGGTAATGACCCCCAACCCCGGAATATTTCCAGGAGGCACCGAAACTATGACTTTTGATTTTTATGTGGCCGGGGCTCCTTTTATGTTCAGCAGTAATGACCTGAGCAATGATTATGCTACAATCACCTTCAGTTTTACCAAGATGAATCCCACAGGGATTCCGCCAACAGGTACAGGCGCTGCTTTATTTACCTGGGTATTATCAAACAATGGAGCCACAGGTATTAGCCGGGTATATACCTGGACTGGGAGATCGAGGGATGTTGCTGTAAATCAAACTCCAATCCAGCCCAAGTATAAGATCATTTTTTCAAATGTTCCCATAACGGACGAAGCAACGCCAAGCCAGACAGACGTGCGTGTAGCGGGTCAGTTTACTGATCCTGGCAATGCCCCGACGGGTAATTCGGGTAATAATTCAGCTGTAATAGCTACTTATACATTTTTCGGAGGACCTCCATTGCCGATATCGCTGTTGGATTTTACGGCCACCAAACAGACAAGCACTGTTAAGTTAGATTGGAAGTCAAGTTTGGAAATAAACAGTAAGGAATTTGAAGTGCAGTATAGTACTGATGCTGTTAGCTGGAAAACGATAGCTACTCTGGCAGCAGCCGGGAATAGCAGCGTAAATCGCAGCTACTCTTATATTCACAGCAATCCCGTTAAAGGAATAAATTATTACCGTCTTAATATGAAGGATATCAGTTCATCTTCTAAATTAAGCGAAATACGTCAGGCAACTTTCAGCGATGCTGGTGTTGTGCGTATTTGGCCTAATCCCACTACAGACCGGATATTTATCAACAATAACCAGAACAGTGTATTTGAATTGGTGGCCATTTATTCATCGGATGGTAAACAGCTTCAGCAATTCAGTAAGTTCAACGCTGGCAACAGTATTGATATGAGCAGTTTTGAACCTGGTATATATTTTATAAAAATAACCGATAAAGCGGGTAACAGTACTACCAGCCGTATCGTTAAAGTTGCCAAATAAAAAAGTTAGACGATCTTAAAGAAGTGAGATAACCAACCACAAGCAAAAGATGTCCCCCCGCCTTAACCGGGGGGCTCTTTTTTTTTAAAAAAA
>JBKJLT010000379.1:0-4430 GCA_046596765.1 Ferruginibacter sp.
ATTTTACTGAACCCAATGGTTATCGCCGCGTTGCCGATGGTGCAATTGCTGTTTACAACAACAGTTACAGTGCAGCAGTAGATGCAAATGATGCCACAGAGATAAACAACTGGGATGAGAACATAGCCATAAACAGGGAAAACAAACACCTAGCAATTGAAAGCAGGCCTGTGATAGCCAAAAGCGATGACCTGCCTATTTTTATGAACAACATGAAAAAGCAGGCTTACGAATTTGAGTTTACACCATTAGTGTTTACCAACAGCAGCCTTAAAGCAGAGTTGATTGACAACTACCTGAATACAAGAACCCTGCTGAGTGTTACACAACCAACGGTAGTATCATTTACTGTTACCGACGATGCAGCTTCAAAAGCAACGGATCGTTTTAAAGTAGTGTTTGGTGCATTTGGCGGCCCGCAAGGCATAGATGCCATTACCATAAAAGCCACTCATCAAAACAACGGGGTGCAGGTAAACTGGACATCGAAAACAGAAACAGACATGGCAGGTTATGAGGTAGAAAAATCAACTTACGGTACAAACTTTTTAAAACTCAACACAACCACAGCAAGGGGCAACAGCACCACACCAGTTAATTACGATTGGTTTGATACCAATCCAAGTGCGGGTACCAGTTTCTACCGCATAAAAGGTACCGACAAAGCCGGTAATGTACGTTACAGCGATGTGGCAAAAGTGCTTATAGGAATTGAACCTGGTATTGTTGTTTATCCAAACCCCATGCAGGGTCATACTTTTAGAATGGATATGAACAACCTTGCCAAAGGTATGTATGTACTTACTTTGTACAACAATAGCGGGCAGTTGGTTTATAGTGAGCAGTTGCAGCACGATGGTACGCAGGTTACCACCCGTACTATTACCGTTAAAGGTGATATCAGCAAGGGTGCTTACCAGTTGCAGTTGAGCAATGGCAACGGCTTTAAAACATCACAAATGATAATAAAGAACTGATATCGTTAAAACAGAAAAAATAAACAGTATGAAAAAAAGAAATTTATATACAGCGTTCTTTATGTTGATTTGTATGGCATTACCATTGCTAACGCTTGCCCAGGGCCCCCCAGACCCGAATGATACACCTATTGATGGTGGCTTATCGCTGCTGCTGGCAGCGGGTACAGCTTATGGGGTAAAGAAATACCGGGAGCATAAGAAGAAGCAGAGCGAAAATGCAGGGCAGGATTTGAAATAGACTTTTTTAATATTAAACCTGCCATACGGCAGGCAGGCAAGGAACAGGGAATGTAGCATGAGGATCGGAGTGTAAACTTCGATATGCAGCATTCCTTGTTTCTTTTTTGTTTTTTTTAGCAATACTTGGGCTGCTCATCATCTCAACTATGGCTTTCTTTCAAAAACCAAATAATCCCAGGGCTGCATTTTTATAAAGCTTTCTGGCTGCAAATAAATTTCAGTGCTTTCAAATACATTGGTATAATTATTATTAATAAGCTGGTCTTTGATGATAAAGCCGGTAACATCGTTACTTAAATTTAAAAATACCAGCACTTCCTGCAGTTCGTTTTTGCGCAGAAAGGCCATGATGTTTTTTCTCCCTTCAGTAATAATATGAAAGGTAGTAACTGCATCATCTGCCGAGCGTAATACAGGATTATTTTTGCGCAGTGAAAATAAGGTTTTATAAAAATCATGAAACTGATATTCACCTGTCCATTCAATGGTATCTTTTTCAAAAAATTGAAGCCGTTTAGTATTGGGCATTTCTTCTCCGCTGTATATCATGGGTATTCCGTTCCAGGTACAACAGAATACAGATAAGCATTTCAGCATATCGCCATATTTATCAAGGCCCGTACCACTCCAGGTATTTTCATCGTGGTTACTGGTAAAATACATACGGTGTGCTGTTGCAGGAAATGAAGTATCATACTTTGCAAGCACATCATACAAGGCATTAAAACCGGTATTGCCTTTATAATAATTTTCTGTGCTGTGCATCCATTCCCAGGTGAATGTAGCATCAAACACTTCGTGGTAATTTATCTCTTCCGATTCGGCCAGCCAGAATAATTCAGCTTTTAATGGTTCAATAGCAGTTCTTGCTTTATGCCAAAATGCAAGTGGTGTAAGGTGTGCCAGGTCGACCCGAAACCCGTCAATATCAAATTCACTAACCCAATATTTCATAGCATCA
Source organism: Ferruginibacter sp. (assembly GCA_046596765.1). GTDB lineage: Bacteria > Bacteroidota > Bacteroidia > Chitinophagales > Chitinophagaceae > Ferruginibacter. The sequence continues at coordinate 2,182 of JBKJLT010000379.1, forward strand.
ATCATAGCATCCTGCTGGGCAACATTGCTGTGGTCAATTTGTATCACATCTGTCCAGTCGTATGGGGGTGTAAAATTTCCGGCTTCATCTTGTACAAAATACTCGGGATGGTCTTTGGTCCACACATTATCCCAAGCTGCATGGTTGGCCACCCAGTCCATAACAACCTTCATCTCCAGGCTATGAATCAGTTTTATAAGGTCGTTAAAATCTGCTGCTGTGCCAAACTCGGGATTCACAGCTTTAAAATTGGATATAGAGTAATAACTGCCTAAACTGCCTTTCCGGTTTATTTTACCAATAGGATGCACGGGCATCATCCAAAGCACTTCCACCCCCATATCTTTCAGCCTGGGCAACGATTTGGCAAACGCATTAAAAGTACCTTCAGCCGTATATTGCCTGATATTTACTTCGTAAATATTTGTATTGGCAACCCAATCAGCCCGTGTGTAAAGTTCATTATTCATTTTACATCAAATTAAATTGCTTACTCAAATGTAACACAGGATATTGAATTTGCTTACCCTCTTATTTTCAATATCAACAATGTACCTTTGTAATTGTTATAATTTACGATGAAAAAGTTTGATGTACCAATCATATACCGAAGCCCGTTTATAGCCGATATAAAAAACAAGCGTAAGGAACTGGATAAAATGAAAAAGGATTTTACCCCTACCCTGTTGGATTATGGCCCCATAAAAATTTACCTTGCCCGGCATTTTGGTTTTTGTTATGGAGTAGAAAATGCTATTGAAATTGCTTTTCGTACCATTGAAGAAAACCCCGGCAAACGTATTTTTTTATTGAGTGAGATGATTCACAACCCGCAGGTAAATGCCGACCTGCTGGCTAAAGGTGTTCAGTTTTTACAGGACACCTATGGCAAACAGGTAATTCCGTTTGAAACTTTAACCAAAGATGATGTTGTTATTATACCAGCTTTTGGTACCACGCTGGATATAGAAAAACAACTTACCAATATTGGTATTGAGACTTACAAGTACAATACCACCTGCCCCTTTGTTGAAAAAGTATGGAACCGCAGCGAGCAGATAGCAAAAAAAAATTACACCGTAATTGTACACGGCAAACCCACACATGAAGAAACCAGGGCTACTTTTTCTCATGCATCTGCTAATACGCCCACGCTTATTGTAAACGACATCAACGATGCAATAGCCCTTGGTAAATATATAAGCGGCGAAAAAGATGCAACCTTATTTAACCAGGATTTTAATGGTAAATTTTCTGAGGGTTTTGATATAAAGAAAGATCTGGGACGTATTGGTGTTGTAAATCAAACTACTATGCTGGCCAGCGATACGCAGGAAATTTCTGATTATTTAAAACAGGTTATGGCTACCACTTACAAGCTTGATGATAAAACCATAGAATTACGTTTTGCAGATACCCGAGATACTTTATGTTACGCAACCAACGATAACCAATCGGCTGTTTATGGCTTACTTGAAAAAGAAGCCAACCTGGCCATTGTTGTTGGCGGATATAACAGCAGCAATACCACGCACCTGGTAGAGTTGTGTGAAGCCAGACTGCCCACTTATTTTATCAGCAGCGAAGAAAAAATAGTATCTGATAATTCAATACTCCATTATGATATTCACAATAAATCAGAGCAATTGACTGAAAATTTTTTAACAGATAAAAAACCAGTTACCATTTTAATGACAAGCGGCGCCAGTTGTCCTGATGCTTTGGTAGAAGGTATTATCAATAAACTCAAGCATATTTTTGCAGTTGATAAACCTGGTGAAGAACTTTTACAAATACCGAATTTCTATAAATAAAAAAACCTTGCACATGGCAAGGTTTCTGGGTATTTATTAGAGGTAAGCGAAGGGTAATTAAGGTTAATTAAGTTTCATTACTTTGGTCTTTAAGCTCCTGGTACTGCTTACCACTTCAATATAATAAACACCACCAGGTAAAGCGTCAACTTTATTTATCGTGATATTGTTATCCCCAACCTGAGTTTGTGCATCCTGCCTGCTCATTAAAACACCATTGCTGTTGATTATATTTATGGCCACTCTTTCCGCCTTGTCAGCATTAACACGTATCTGCACTCGTTTACTGAACGGGTTTGGATAAACAATCATTACACTAATGCCTTTAATGTCAACATTAACCATGATTGTTTTACTAAAGGTATAATTGCCGTTATTATCAACCATCGCAAGCCTGTAATAATTAGTTCCCCGTTCGGCGGTTATATCCAGGTA
>JBKJLT010000203.1:0-3467 GCA_046596765.1 Ferruginibacter sp.
ACATAGTTCCATGCCGGGTTTTCCTTTGCAATCTGCGGCGCAGGTATTGCATACTTCTGCACATGCCTCACAGGCATCTATACAGTTTTGGAAAGTTTGATTACTCATTTTTATAAAATTTAAAGATGTCTTCAGTTCCGCTGTTGCCCGGCCTTCAGTTTCGCTGTTACCCGATAACGGTAATTAATTTTCAGGTTTTGTGTGGGTGCCTTCCTTCATCATTTTCATTTGCTCATCTGTCATTTTTTGTTTTACTAAAGTCATTTCGCATTTGGGGCATTTCCCCGGTTTGTCACTCATAACTTCATTGTGCATAGTGCAGGTGTAGGTTTCATCTTTTGCTAACTGTTCTGTTTTTGCATTGCTGCCATTACCGGAACAGGCTGTAAAAACAAGAGCTGCTGACAGTAGAATTGCAGCAGTAAAAAGTAACTTTTTCATAATTGATTTTTTTAATTTTTAATTTGATAAGACTGTTTTAATATTAATTTTAACTTGCTGCTATAATTTCTTTAATTGTGTAATGTCCTGCTTTACTAAGTTGGGACTGCAATTCGTCCACTTCAATGGGTTTGCTCAAAGTAAGAACCGCAGTTTGCGGATGCAAATGAACTTCGGCCTCTTTAACATCAGGCACTTGCAGCAATGCCCGTTTTACATTGCTCACACAACCTCCGCAACTCATACCTTTTAACTGATAATTTTTTTTCATTTCTTTTTTTAATTGATTTAGATAAAAGAGATTCTGTTCAGAATTTGAAACAGAATCTCTTTACAACTTTTTGCTGTTACAATTGATTTTGCTTTGCAAAAAGCTATAACATTTTTTTCTTTTCCTGATATTCTTCATTAGTGATTTGCCCTGAGGCAAAACGCTTTTGCAAAATATCAAGCGGTGAATCTTTCTTCTTTCGTTGCCCGGGAACATCATAAGGTGTTGCGAAAATCCAGAAAAGAAGAATCATCCAAACGAACCACCAAACAAGGTGCATTCCCCAAGCATGATAACCATCGTAGAACATAATATTTGTTTTTTAAATTGTGAATTGAATTGTTGTTAGAATTTATTTTGCAATGTCGCTTTTCATTTTTTTTGCGGTCTTGTTTACCATTTTCTTAATAGATTTCTTCACCGTCTTTTCAATTTTAGCTGTCAGGTCAGCTTTGTTATCCTTGATTACTTTTTTAATGGCAGTAAGAAGTTTTTCCCTTAGTGCTTTTCTTTCTATTTTTTTCATTTTTAGTTAATTGTGTTTATGATTTTTTATTGAACGAAACATTGTGAATACCTGCAATGCAGGCCCCAATCAGCCAACAAAGAATAAATGTTTGCACAAGTCCTGATAGTACTTCAACGAATGATATTTTCATTCTGATTATTGAAGTAACATCTAAGCCATGAAGCAAGGTATTGAAAAATTTTACTGAACTGTCGTGACCTAATAGTAGCATGACCAATGCACAACCGAAGTATAGCAATGCACCCGTTATACCAAATGCCAATCCTAATTTCCTAATGCTGATGTGATTCATGGTTTATCTGTTTTAGTGGTTTTAGCAGGTTCTTTATGTTCATCATGTTTATGTGCCCCATGATGCGGCATCAATAAATGACAGGCGAACATGGCAACTATAAAGATTAAAAATGTGTAGTTTCCGGTAATGCCAAATAGTGGCAGCAGGAAAATCAGCAACAGGGGAACTGTGCAACCGATAATCATCCAAAATGTATGTTTGTTCATTGGTTATATTTTTATTTTTTGTTTATAAAAGGATAGCACTTATTTGTTTTATTTTGAATTGTAACTATATATGTAGTTATTAATTTGTTTATGGCATGCCACCTGTCTCAAACCAATAACTTATACCATTAGGGCCTTTGCCAACTGATACTGTACGGGTTACTTTTTGAGTGGCAACATCTATTACAGAAACAGTATTGTCTATACTATTAGTAACATAAACTGTTGTACCATCTTTGCTAACTACTACGCCATGAGCCTTGTTTCCTACGGTGATGGTATTAATCACTTTTGTATTTGCAATATCAATAACAAAAACTTTGTTTGAAACAGGCCTTTCCATGAGTTCGCCCTGGTCGGCAACATAAAGCAATTTGCTATCGGGTGTTGCATATAATTGAATAGGACCTTGTGCACCTTCGGGTAATGTTATTCTTTTTATTTCTCCGCTCTGCCTGTCATATCTTACCACCTCTTTAGTATCGTACAGGGAAGCGAAAACAAATTTCCCATCCAGCGTAACCTCAGTTTGCACCGCTACGCCACCCAAAGGAAAGTCTGTTAATTTACCATCAGCAATATTGATAACCGACATGCTTTTTGCATCCATATTGGCTACATACAATTTACCATCAGCATACCGCAAACCATGTGGTGAGTGCCCTGTTCCCAAATCAAACTTTTTCACCACTTCATAAGTATTTGCATCTACTTGCATAACCTGGTTGCTTTCTTTAGCCGTTACAAAAGCGTATTTTGATTCATTGTCTAAAACCACATGCGCTACATGTAAATCTTTACCCAATTGAACCCGGTTTTTTATGGTGCCTGTATTTGCATCAATAACTACTAATTGATTTATTCCATTGGTATCCATTGGCACGGCCGTTACCCAAACAGTTTTTCCGTCAGGGGCTACCTGCACATTATGGGCCATTAACATTTTACCCGAGTCGCTTATATCTATGCTTGTATTTTTCAGGCTGTCCTGCAGGTCAATAACTGAAACACTGCCACCTTCTTCATTGGCTACATATAACTTAGCCGTTTGGGTGCTGGATGATTTTTTATTGTTATCGCAACTTATCATCATAGTGCCCGATAACAGCAGTATTATTACAAACTTCAATGCCTGGTTTAAAGAAGAATTTTTCATTGTATAATTTAATTTTTAAAAAAATTATTTATTTCATCGTAATTTAAAATTTACAATTGCTCTATTACTTTTTGTAACATGCCCCTTATTTCTGCCGCAATACCAGCCAATACTTTATTTTCTATTGCCTGCATGGAGGCCGCCGGATCAACTGCCGAAACCTCTACCTGGCCTGGTATTTTTTCCTGCACAATTACGTTGCAGGGTAACATGGTTCCTATTTTATCTTCTGCCAGTAAGGCTTTGTAGGCAAATGGCGGATTGCAAGCGCCCAGGATTTTATAATTATAGAAATCCACATCAAGCTTTTTCTTTAAAGTGGCTTTAATGTCAATTTCTGTCAATATGCCAAAGCCTTCTGCTTTGAGAGCATCTGTAACTTTTTGAATCGCGCTTTCGAAACTTTCGTTAAGGGTCTTGCTAAAATAGTAATCCATGATTGTCGTTTATTTATTGAAAGAATTTGATTAAATAAAATGCCCTGGTTATTTTCTTTTCCGGAAATAAAAAAACAATCCCATTAATACAATTACAAGAATAAAAAACCACCAACCCGTATGCATTCCCCC
>JBKJLT010000425.1:0-4379 GCA_046596765.1 Ferruginibacter sp.
TATCTAAATAAAAAAATTATGGAACAGATAAAAAATATAGTTCAGTCTTCAATTAATGTTAAGCAGGATGTTTTGCAAAATGAAGAACTGCTGCAAACGGTGCAGCAATGCATTGCAGTGCTGGTACATGCCTTTAAAAACGGCAACAAGGTTTTGTTTTGCGGCAATGGCGGCAGTGCGGCTGATGCACAGCACCTGGCTGCTGAATTTACAGGGAGGTTTTACACCGATCGGGATGCATTGCCTGCAGAAGCACTGCATTGCAACACATCTTACCTTACCGCAGTTGCTAATGATTACAGTTTCGATGTAATTTATTCACGCATGGTAAAAGGTATTGGCAACAAAGGCGATGTGCTAATTGGTTTAAGCACTTCGGGCAACAGCGCTAATATTTACAATGCGTTTGAAGCGGCAAAAGAAAAAGGAATGCTCACCATTGCATTTACCGGGTTAACCGGCGGTACTTTAAAAGCAGTTTCAGATTACCTCATCAATGTACCATCAACCGATACGCCCCGCATACAGGAAAGCCATATTATGCTGGGCCATATTATTTGCCAGATGGTAGAAGCTGAATATTTTAATGCCGGTTCGTGATATACATTGGACTAATCAATGCAGCAAAAAATAATGATCAACCTAAAAAATATAGACAAAACCTGGACCCTCTTCCTTGACCGTGATGGCGTGATCAACCACGAAAAGCATCTTGATTATATTCATACCTGGGATGAATTTGCTTTTTATGACGGAGTAAAGGAAGCCATTGCCATCTTTGCAAAAAAATTCAAACGCATTATTATAGTAACCAATCAAAGAGGCATTGCAAAAGGAGTAACTAAATTAAAAGACCTGCAACTGATTCATAAAAACATGGTTGCCGAAATTGAAGCAGCAGGCGGAAGAATTGATGCTGTCTATTTTTGTCCTGACCTTGAAAGCCCCAACCGTAAACCAAACCCCGGCATGGGTTTGCAGGCGGTAAAAGATTTCCAGGACATTGACCTAAGTAAAGCAATCATGATAGGCAATACCCTCAGCGATATGCAGTTTGGCCGCAACCTCGGTGTGCAAACCATCTTTTTACCAACCACCAGGCCCGAAGTAGATTTGAACGATGAACACATTGATGCGGTGTACAATTCGCTCATTGATTTTGCAAATACACTTCAAAATCTGCGTTAATCATCATATTCCTTTTAGGCTGCGTTAAATCTTTAGTTAAATTTTGTTTGTTCACCATAATTTAGCAACCTCATGTTTTAAGATTGGTTATTTTTATTGCATGAAGAAAACATTCATTTTACTTTCTTTAATTTTTATATGCAGTTTATCTTTTGCACAGGGTATTGGCAAGGCCGAACTTAAGACACTGATTCAAAAAGAAGATTCGCTGAAAGACTATTCATTTAAAATTATACAGGGAATAAATGCAGATGACCGGTTAAGTGCTGACAGTGTTTTTACCCGTATCCTCGTTCGTGCATTAAAAACAAAAAACGCTTTCCACTACCCTTTCGATTCTTTACAAACGGTTTCAATCCTTTATTCGCCCGATAGCGTTTTCCGCATATTTACCTGGCAGCTTGTAATTAACCAAAATGTCATCCGCCAGCACGGCGCCATACAAATGAAAACTACAGATGGCAGTTTAAAATTATTCCCTCTCATTGATAAATCGGATGTTACCAGCAATGTAGCAGATACCATCGGCAACAATTATGGGTGGATCGGAGCCATCTACTACAAGATCATCCTGAAGAAAAGTGGTAATCAAAATTATTATACCCTGTTGGGCTTTGATGAAAATAATATCAGAAGCAGCCGCAAAATTATAGAAGTACTAAGTTTTGTAAACAACCAACCTGTTTTTGGCGGTTCTTATTTCAGCGGAGAAAAAGCAGATGGATTTTCTAAATGGCAGAGCCGCTATATTATGGAGTATAAAAAAGAAGCCGGCCCAAGACTTAAATATGATGAAGACCTGGACATGATCATTGTTGAACACCTGGTATCAGAAAGCAATCAGCCCAATAAAAAATGGACACTGGTTGGTGATGGCGATTATGAAGGTTTTGTGTGGAAAGGAAATAAATGGATGCATGTAGAAAAGGTATTTAATGTGGTAACACCCGACGGGCAGGCACCTGTACCAAACCCCATACGTGACCCGGCAGGAAATATTGATGAGAAAAAATTAAAGGGTGCTGAAGAAGAAACGCCTCCTGTGCCAGCCAAGCCAAAGAGAAAGGGCGATAATTAATGGATAATTTTATAATTGATAATTGATAATTTTATTAGCCTTCTATCAAAAAAGTTCCCAGGTCAATAACCTCGCCATCTCCCATTTTAAATTTCTCCAGTCCTTCCAGGTCAAGGTCACGCATTACGGTGCTTTGAAACACAAGTGCTTCACCTTTGTATAAAGCAAAGTACAGATCGGGGTTTGTTTCCGGATTTAAAAAATCCATATAATCGCCGTGCTTAAAAGAAACTTTGGCTATTCCGTTTTCGTCAAGTGCACTTTTGCCCAGGTAATCATCTTCCATCAGGTCCTTTTCAAACAACCTGAATTCGTAATCATCACCGGTTAAAGGCGCATCGCTGCCCTTGCTGATGAAACTGGCTTTCACTTCTATATTTATGTCGGCATCTAAAGAAAAATTGCTCATGGTATTTTGTTTTTATTTTTAACTTAGCCCAATTGTTGTAAGCCGCCGTATTACTGTTTTCTATCTAATGAATTGAAAGTTCAAGTTTTCTATTCAGGCCTTGTTCAATAAGCCTGTACAAGGTAGATAATTGAATATCGGCGTGTCCATTTTCTATTCTTGAAATATAACTTTTTTTAGTCCCCGTCTTTTCAGCCATTTCAGCCTGGGTTAAATTTGCTTTCTCTCTTTCTTCTTTCAATAGTTCTCCTAAAATAAATGTCTGTGCTTTCATTTCAAATGCTGAACGTGTAGCAGTGCCGTGTTTGCCATATTTTGCGTCTAATTGAGTGTTCCAGGAGACAACTTTATTTTTTGATATTTTTTCTAATTCCTTTTTCATTTTCGGCTTTTAATTTTTTGTCAATAAAATATTGTTTCTTCAGCTTCTTAGCTAATTCAATTTCCAACTTAGGTGTCTTTTGAGACTTTTTTTGAAAAGCATTTATAAGAATAACTAAATTCCCTTCATCAAAAAAACAAAATATGCGATAAATATTACTTTCATATTCAACCCTTATTTCAAAAAGTCCGTCTGTGCTTTCAATATGTTTAAAATATTTTTTTGGAATAAAATCTACCGTCTTAACAAGTTCAAAAATCCAATCAATTTTCTCCTGAAGGCCTTTGTTAAGTGAAGAATAAAATTCAAGAAAATATTTTCCGTAAGTTGAAAAATTTCGGTTCACTTTTCAAAGGTAACGAATTAGTGAACATTGTCCTAATTTAATAGCGAACAAGGAATATTGAATTTCGAAGTTAGCTCCGATCAACATTCAGTATTCCTTGTTAATTATTTCATTAATCATTTAGCTTGAGAACAGCAAGGAACGCCTCCTGCGGCACTTCCACATTGCCTATCTGCTTCATACGCTTCTTTCCTTCTTTCTGTTTCTCCAGTAATTTACGTTTACGGCTTATATCGCCACCATAACATTTGGCCGTAACATCCTTACGCATGGCGCTGATGTTTTCTCTTGCCACCACTTTGGCACCAATAGCAGCCTGTATGGCAATCTGGAATTGTTGTTTAGGCAAAAGCTCTTTTAGTTTTTCGCAAAGTTTGCGGCCAAACTCATGTGCACGACTGCGGTGAATCAATGCACTCAATGCATCCACTTTTTCGCCGTTCAATAAAATGTCCATCTTCACAATATCACTGGGACGATACTCTATCGGGTGATAATCAAAAGAGGCATAACCTCGGGTAATGCTTTTCAGTTTATCGTAAAAGTCAAAAACAATTTCAGTTAAAGGCATTTCAAAACTCAGCTCCACACGGGTGGGCGTTAAATAATGCTGCAGTGTAAGAATACCACGCTTGGTAATACAAAGCGTCATGATATTACCAATGTACTCCGGTTTGGTAATGATCTGCGCCTTTATAAAGGGTTCATCAATATGATCAATCCTGGTAGGATCAGGCATTTCGGTAGGGTTGTTTATCTTGATCACTTCTTTACGAACCGTTGTGGCAATAAAACTCACGTTGGGTACGGTGGTAATCACCGTTTGGTTAAACTCTCTTTCCAGCCGCTCCTGTATAATCTCCATGTGCAGCATACCCAAAAATCCGCAACGGAAACCAAAGCCCAATGCCTGTGATGTTTCCAGTTCAAAGGTTAAGGAGGCATCGTTCAGTTGCAGTTTATCCATGCAATCACG
>JBKJLT010000488.1:0-5915 GCA_046596765.1 Ferruginibacter sp.
TGTAGTAAAATTCATAAATAGCAATTGTTAAGGCTGCAATTTACAGAATTTTACTAACGCACATTAGTTTTTGCTATTTAATGGTAAGATAAGGAGCGGCTTTATTATACATTTCATCGGTAATCATCATGATATTTTTTATATCGCTTACCGCTGCAAAGCTACCATGCTGCGTTCGGTATTGCACTATGGCATTTGCAATATTATAGCGCAGGTAAGGATGTGCTTTCAGTTCATCAACGGTAGCCGTATTGATATTTAGTTTTTTTAAATTGCTGTTGCCAATAACCAGCCTGCTTTTTATTTTCTCAAAGGTAGAATCGGGCAATCCATAAGTTTCTGCAATTTGCGCTGTATTATAAAAGCCACCCAGTTTTTCCCGGAAAGCAACGATACGTGCCGCCAGCTTGCTGCCAATACCCGGCAAAGCAATAAAGGCAGCCGTATCGCTGTTGTTTACATCAACCGGTGTAATTGCATATTTTGGTTTTTCGTAAGTTTTACCTTTTTCTGAATCCGGATATTTATTGTAATCTTTTACCGGCTGTACTTGTATCTGTACATAAGGCAAAAGTCTTTTCACTTCATCTTCATGCAGGCCCCATATTTTAGCAATATCTTCCCGCCTGTAAAACCTGCCTCCTTTCGAAATATAATTGTGTATCGTGTTGGCAGTTTTCTCCCTTATGCCAAGTTTCATCCAGCCATCAACAGATAACGTGTTGGGATCAAAATAAAACAATTCGCCTTTGGGTGCCTTGTTGTAGTAGTTTTTTTCTGAGGGATAATAAAGCTTATCATCGTCTGTATAATTACGGGAAGTAAAACCCTTTGCGCTGTCCTGTTGATTTAATGTAAGCTGTGCTATCTCTTTTTCAAAGGCTTTGTGGTCAACCGGTTCTGGCTTACTGAAAATGGCGAAAATAAAAGGCATGCAGGAATATACCATTATTATAACAACGCTGGCAATAATACCAACCCGTTCTTTACGGGTAAAGGAAAGGTAATCGGGTGGTTGTTTTTTACGATGGTTCATTACCACCCAAAGTAAGGCTACCCAATTGGGAATTGGTTTGCTAAAAAACACAAAAAAAGTGTTGGCCAACACTTTCTTTGTGTTTTTGGATTTGGTTTATTCAAAAAAAAGCGTTATACCGTCATGTGCTAACTTAATGCCATCAGGCAATGTTGCATTAATTATTTCGTGCCTTCCAAGTTGGTGACTGATATGTGTAAAATAGCCTGTAGGCACACCCAATTCCTGCACCATGTCAACGGCTTCATCCAGGGTAAAATGAGAAATATGGCTTTCTTTCCGGAGTGCATTCAACACCAGCACTTCGCTTCCTTTTATTTTTTCTTTTTCCGTTTCTTCTATTCTGTTGGCATCGGTTATGTACGTAAACTTACCAAATCTGAAACCAAGCACCGGCATTTTTAAATGCCATACCAGAATGGGAACAACCGGAATATCGCCAACTATAAAAGGTTTTTCATCAATAGTATTTAAATTAAGGTTTGGCAGGCCGGGATATTTTTTATCAGAAAAAGCGTAAGCAAATTCCCGCTTAATAGCCTCTTCCGTTAATGAGTTGGCATAAAGTTCCATTGGCTTTAGCTGAAAATAATTAAAGGCCCTTACATCATCCAGGCCGGCAATATGATCCTTATGCGGATGTGTAAATAAAACAGCATCTAATTTTTTTACTTTGGCTCTCAACATCTGGTACCTGAAGTCGGGTGTGGTATCAATAACAATAGATGTGGTTTCACTTTCAACCAAAATGCTTGAGCGTAGCCGCTTGTCTTTTTTATCGGCAGATGTGCATACCTCGCAACCGCAGCCAATCATAGGCACACCGCTGCTGGTACCGGTACCTAGAAATGTTATTTTTAAAGGAGGAGTTTGCACTTTGCAAAAATAGGGATTAGGAATTGGGAATTAGGAGGAAAAGTTCAATCTATTTTATCCAGTATTACTTGAAATAATAAACAATCTTAAATAATTAGTCACTACCCAATTCCTAATTACCAATTACTTAGAACTACCAACACTCATCACTTCATCATACACTTTCTGGCTTTCGTGTGTAAGGGCATCAAAACTTATTTCCAGTTGCGGCATCAGGTCAATCAGGGCATTCATCCTTCCTTCTGTTTGAAAAAATTTGTTGATGACGATTACTTTTCTATCCTGCAAAATACAATAGCCGGTTTGAAAGGTTCCTCTTTCGTAGCGGATAATATAGCCACAATCTTCGGCCACCTTTTCAATCTTATCTAAATTATGTTGTGTGTATTTCATACCCTAGATCCCTAAAGGAATTTTGAAATTTTTAATTAAGTGCAACCTCCCTCTTTTATGGTTTAATAAAAAATATCTTTTTCAACAATCGTTGATAAATATCTGCGAAATCAAAAAAATCAAACAAATTTGCGATTATTTATTCGTCATCCTAATCACCGGCACAATCATTTCCTCCAAACTAATGCCCCCATGCTGAAAAGTATTGCGGTAATAATTGGCAAAATGGTTGTAATTATTGGGATAGCATAAATACAGGTCTCCCTTGGCAAAAATGAAAGAGGAGTTTACATTGGGCACCGGCAAACCGGCTTCCCGTGGGTCTCTGAAGGCTAAAACATCTTTGGGTTCATAATTTAAATTACGCCCATGTTTGTAACGCAGGTTGGCGGTAGTTTGTTTATCGCCAATAACTTTTGCAGGCGTATTAACCCTTACGCTTCCATGATCCGTTGCTACTATCATCGTTAATTTTTTATCTGCAATTTTCTTTAATGCCTGGTGCAGTGGCGAATGGGTAAACCAGCTTTCGGTAATGCTGCGGTAACTGGTTTCGTCGCCTGCCAGTTCTTTAAGCACTTCCATTTCTGTTCTGGCATGGCTGAGCATATCCACAAAATTGTAAACAATCACATTAATATCATTATCCAGCATGTTGTGCATATTGTCAACCAGTTTTTGCCCATCGTGGTTGTTGGTAATTTTGGTGTACGAATATTTTAAATCTCCCTTACCCAGACTTTTTAAATGTGCCTTAAAAAAATCTTCTTCAAACATATTCTTTCCTCCATCCTCATCATCATTTTTCCATTGAACAGGAAATTTCTTTTCAATATCAACCGGCATCATACCGGCAAAAATGGCATTACGGGCATATTGGGTGGCCGTAGGCAAAATTGCATAAAAAGTCTCCTCTTCATGTATGCGAAAACTTTCTGCAAAAATGGGCTGAATTGTTTTCCATTGATCAAACCGTAAATTATCTATCAGCACAAAAAATAATGGAACGCCTTTTTCTAAATGCGGCAGCACTTTAAATTTCAGCAGGTTATGGCTCATTATAGGTGCATCGGCACTTTTAGGGTTTACCCAACCTGCATAATTACGGCTTATGAATTTAAAAAATTCGGTATTGGCTTCTGTTTTTTGTGCCTCAAAAACTTCCTGCATTTCCGGGCTGTCGCTTTTTTTCATCTCCAGTTCCCAATAAACAAGTTTCCGGTAAATCTCCATCCATTCATTATAATTGGGGTTACTGTTTAACGATGTAAACAAACTCCGGAACTGCTGCTGGTAAGCCGATGTTGTTTTTTCGGCAACCAATCTTTTATTATCAATCAGTTTTTTTAAACTTAGCCAAACCTGGTTAGGGTTAACGGGTTTAATCAGGTAATCGCTTATCTGCGATCCTATGGCTTCGTCCATCAGGTTCTCTGCTTCGTTCTTTGTAATTAATACCACCGGCAAATTACTTTTCAGTTCTTTTATTTGCTGCAGGGTTTGCAGGCCGGTAATGCCCGGCATGGTTTCATCAAGCAATACCACATCCACAATATTATCCTTCACATATTCTATTGCATCAAATCCGTTGGTTTTGGTATGCACTTCATATCCCTTATTTTCTAAAAACATTACCTGCGATGTAAGGCTGTCAATTTCATCATCTACCCAAAGAATTTTTGCTACACTCATATTAACTGTTTAAAGTTTTGTGTTATTGGTTTTGTGTTACGGGCATTTTATCGTTGGTCATCATCGTTGTGTCACTCACTTTTACTGAATACCTTTATTGAACTTTTATCTAAGCGAAGTAAGCATGAATTAAAAATGAGCACTTTTAACTATTCTCACAAATTTAATTTTTTATATCAATGATGCCCTGCTTTATTTAGCTTTGTGCATCTTTTAACAAATGCTGTTGAAGGTTTAACTCAAAACCCAAAACTCATAACGCAAAACGTTTAATGCCTTTCAGAAAAATAATTAACGACCCGGTGTATGGTTTTATTACCATTGATGATGAACTGATATACCAGGTTATTGCCCATCCATACTTTCAGCGTCTGAGGCGCATAAGCCAGATGGCTATGGCAAACCTGGTTTACCCTGGTGCAGTACACAGCAGGTTGCATCACGCATTGGGAGCATACCATTTAATGGGTAATGCGCTAAATGAATTAAAAAATAAAGGCACAGAAATCACTCCCGCCGAAGAACAGGCTGCAAAAATTGCCATCCTTTTACATGATATTGGGCACGGCCCTTTCAGCCATGCACTGGAGCATGTACTTGTAGAAGGTATGCACCACGAAGAGCTGTCCATCAAGATCATCGGGGATTTAAACAAACAGTTTAACGGGCAGCTAAACCTGGCCATTGAAATTTTTACAGACCGCTACAACAAAAAATTTCTTTACCAGCTCATCAGCGGTCAGTTAGATGTGGACCGGTTAGATTACCTGACAAGAGACAGTTTTTTCTCCGGTGTAAATGAGGGTGTGATTGGTTACGACCGCATCATTAAAATGCTTACCGTGCATAACGGCGAGCTGATGGTGGAAGAAAAATCTATCTATTCAATAGAAAAATTTTTAGTAGCCCGCCGCCTTATGTACTGGCAGGTTTACCTGCATAAAACCGTTTTATGTGCCGAGCAGATGCTTAAGCAAATTATTAAAAGAGCTAAATATATTAAAGCAGCTACACAACAGCCGCTTCATAATTTTATAACACAACCCATCCAGACAGTTACGCTGGAAGAGTTTTGTAACCTGGATGATTATGATGTAACCGCAGCCATAAAAGGCTGGTGCCATCATGAAGACAGCATTCTTTCTTTTCTTTGCAAAGGAATTATTAACCGGAAACTGCTGAAAGTGCAGTACTTCGGCAACCCGGTTGATGAGGCGCTGGTTCAACAAAAACTGGAGGATGCCTGTACCAGGCTAAGCTTAACGACAGAAGAAGCCGGCTGGCTGGTATTTACCGGCGAAGTGGCAAGCACTACCTACAACCTGGAAGATGAGCATATTCATATTCTTTTTAAAGATGGTACAGTAAAAGATATTTCTGAAGTTGATAATGCCCTCATAAATCAAAACCTGATGGGCAAGGTTAAAAAATATTACATTTGTTATGTAAAATAAGCACAGCTATGAAAGAGATGCTGATTGAAATCAGAAATAAAAATGCCGAAGAAATAATTGACAGCCTGGAAAAGATGAAGGCGATTAAAATTAAAACTGTTCCAAAAAGAAGGGGCAATGTTATTGATTTTAATTCATTTCTGTTGTCTGAATCTGCTTTGGCAAAGGATTGGTCAAAAAAATCAGAAGATAAAGCATGGAAAGATTTGTAGCGGGCGATGTGGTTGTAATTCCTTTCCCCTATTCCGATTTATCAGTGGCAAAAAACATACCTACGCTGGTTATTGCCCAGGTAAATAGCAGAGATTTGATATTATGCCAGATTACATCAAAATCAAATAAAGATGAGTATGCAATTTTTTTAGACTCCATTGATTTTGCAGTTGGCCGTTTGCCAATTGTAAGTTTTATCAGGCCAAATAAAATATTTACAGCAGATAAATCAATAATCATAAAAAAGACTG
>JBKJLT010000019.1:0-5269 GCA_046596765.1 Ferruginibacter sp.
GCCGGGACTATATCATCTCTTATTCATAAGTACAGCACTGTTCTTCATTGGTGTGTATGGTTTTTTTACAAGGCGCAACCTGGTTACCATGCTGATGAGTGTGGAGCTGATACTAAATAGTGTGAATCTGAATTTTATTGCGTTCAATAAATATTTGTGGTACGATAAAATGGATGGATTGTTCTTCACCATTTTTATTATTGCGATTGCGGCTGCAGAAGCTGCGGTTGCCATTGCCATTATTATTAATTTATACCGCAGCCATAAATCAATTGATGTGGAGAATGCAGAAGATTTAAAATACTAGTTTAGAAGTTTAGAGTTTAGGGGTTGAGTATAAAAGAAGCCCTAAACTCTAAACATCTAAACCCTAAACGAGAAAATGCCGAACACTACTTACATAGCGCTTATTCCTTTACTGCCACTGGCAGGTTTTTTAATGCTTGGGCTTTTTGGAAGAAAATATTTTAAGAATACTTCAGGCATTATCGGAACAACACTTTTGCTTGTATCAACCGTATTGGCATTATATACTGCCTATGGATATTTTTTTGAGTATGGGAAGATTGATGGCGTCTATCAAAAACTAGTTCCGCTAAAATATACCTGGTTGCAATTTTCAGAAGGAGTATCAATAGACATGGGAATTATGATTGATCCTATTTCTGTAATGATGCTGGTGGTTGTAACTTTTATTTCGTTGATGGTGCATATTTACAGCCTGGGATATATGAACGGCGATGATCGTTTTCCTGTTTATTATGCATTTCTTGGTTTGTTTACGTTTTCCATGCTGGGTCTGGTAATCTCCTCCAATATTTTCCAGATATATATATTCTGGGAATTGGTTGGTGTTTCTTCTTTCTTATTGATAGGTTATTACTACGATAAACCAAGTGCAGTTGCTGCCTGTAAAAAAGCTTTTATTGTTACACGTTTTGCCGATGTTGGATTTTTGATTGGTATATTGATCCTGTCATTTCATTCGGGCACACTTGATTTTAATACACTGATCGCAACATTAACTTCGCCTGAAACTGAAGGGTATAAAAGTGCGGCCGCTGCATCTTTTATTGGTGTGTCTGCCTTAACCTGGGGATTGGTGTTGGTTTTTATTGGCGGTGCCGGTAAAAGTGCGATGTTCCCATTACATATCTGGCTACCCGATGCTATGGAAGGCCCAACGCCGGTTTCGGCATTGATACATGCTGCAACCATGGTTGTTGCAGGTGTGTTTTTGGTGGCAAGATTATTTCCTGTGTTTGCCATTTCATCTCCCAATGCACTAACAATGGTGGGCTATGTTGGCGCCATCTCTGCATTGATTGCTGCTGTAATTGCCTGCACACAAACAGATATTAAAAGAGTGCTTGCCTATTCAACCATGAGCCAGATTGGGTATATGATGTTTGCATTGGGTGTTTCAAAATATGGAGGAGAAGATGCCCGCCTGAATGACGCAGTCGGGCAGGGACTGGGTTACACGGCTTCCATGTTTCATTTGTTTACCCACGCCATGTTTAAAGCGTTGTTGTTCCTGGGTGCAGGTGCAGTGATACATTATATACACAGCAACGAGATGAAAGATATGGGTGGGTTAAGAAAATATTTGCCCATCACACACATAACTTTTTTAATTGCCTGCCTGGCTATTGCAGGTGTTCCGCCATTTGCTGGCTTCTTCAGTAAGGAAGAAATTTTATTGGCAGCTTACAAACATAACCAAACTATTTACTGGATAGCATTGATCACATCCGGGTTAACAGCTTTCTATATGTTCCGTTTGTATTTCAATATCTTCTGGAGCAAGGAAGCACATGTGCATGGAGAACATAAAGGAGAGGGTGGTTTTGCTATGATGATGCCATTGATTTTATTGGCTGTTGGTGCTGCTGCGGCTGGCTTTATTCCATTCGGACATTTTGTTAGCTCTGATGGAAAAAAACTTGAAACTGCATTTCATTTACAATTTTCCATAGCACCGGTTGCATTAGGACTGGCAGGAATTTTTATTGCCATGTTCTTGTATAAAAAACAAAATGGCATGACGGATAAAATTGCTGCTGCATTTGGCGGCTTATACAAAGCTGCTTATCATAAATTTTACATTGATGAAATTTATTTGTTCATCACCCAAAAAATAATTTTTAATTTAATTGGAAGGCCGGCCGCATGGTTTGATAAAAATGTAGTAGATGGTTTGATAAACTCAACCGGTAACGGCACTAAAGATATTTCTGAAACTATAAAAGGGTTGCAGTCGGGAAAAGTACAATCGTATGCTATTTATTTTCTGGCAGGGGTTATTGGTTTGGCTTTGTTGTTTATTTACTGGTGGACTTAGTTCACGGAATTAACCAAGGAAGTCAAGTTTTTAAAACTTGACTTCCTTAACAAACATAAAATGAATTTATCATTATTGATATTGTTACCATTACTTACAGCGGCAACCGTACTGCTGATGCGTAATGCTGCGCAAGTCAGGTGGGTATCGCTTGCAGGCGCATCGGTTCAGCTTGTATTGGCATTTGTGTTGTTGGTTTTTTACAATCAACAACGGGTGGGAGGTAATACAGCACAGATGTTATTTGAAACACAATACAATTGGTTTCCATCATGGAATATTAGTTTTCATTTGGGGGTTGATGGCATTTCGGTAGCAATGATATTGTTGACGGCTTTTATTGTAATTGCAGGCGTTCTGGTTTCGTGGAATGTTACCAAAATGACAAAGGAATTTTATTTCCTGCTCGTTTTATTAAGCCTCGGTGCTTATGGATTTTTTATCTCTCTCGATTTATTTATTTTATTTTTCTTTTTAGAGATTGCAGTTATTCCAAAATATTTACTCATCGGCATTTGGGGCAGTGGAAAAAAAGAATACGCCGCCAATAAACTGGCACTTATGTTAATGGGTGGTTCTGCCTTGGTATTGGTGGGTTTACTGGGAATTTATTTTTCAACCAAGGAACACAGTTTTGATCTGATGCAATTATCTCAACTGAACATTCCTGTGCAAACACAAATGATTTGCTTCCCTTTATTATTTGTGGGCTTTGGTGTGTTTACGGCTTTGTTTCCTTTGCATACCTGGGTGCCCGACGGCCATTCATCTGCACCAACAGCGGGTTCTATGTTCCTGGCAGGTATCTCTATGAAACTTGGTGGTTATGGTTGTTTACGAGTAGCAACTTACATCATGCCCGAAGGTGCAAAAGAATATGCAACCATCATAATTGTACTTTCTGTTATTGCTATTTTATACGGCGCCTTTGCTACTATGATGCAGAAGGATCTGAAATACATCAACGCATATTCATCGGTAAGTCATTGTGGATTTGTTTTACTGGGTATTGGTATGTTAACTAAGACTTCCATGACCGGTGCGGTAATGCAAATGGTATCACATGGCTTAATGACGGCCCTTTTCTTTGCAGTTATTGGCATGATATACGAACGCACACATACCAGGCAGGTAAATGAAATGGGCGGCTTATTAAAACGGATGCCTTTTATTGGAACCGTGTTATTTATTGTTGGTTTGTGTTCGCTGGGCTTGCCCGGACTGAGTGGTTTTGTTGCAGAGATGACTGTGTTCATGGGCTCCTGGCAGCATCCAGATGCGTTTAGAAGAGTAGCAACCATTCTGGCATGTTTATCTATTGTGGTAACGGCAGTATATATTTTAAGAGCCATTACAAAAACTGCGATGGGTCCGTTAAAAGAAGGGTTTGAGTTATTGACTGATGCAACCTGGAATGAAAAACTGGCGGCTTTGATACTAATAGCCGGCATTGTAGCGATTGGTGTAGCGCCCTTCTGGCTGAATGATTTGGTAAGCCCGGGAGCAGAAGTAATTATGAATAAGATTGGTAAATAATAAAATAATGAACAAGGAACAAGGAATTTCGAATGATGATCGGAATTTCCAACTTCAGAATTCAACCTTCCTTGTTCCTTGTTCGATATTCAAATAAAAGTATGCTGAATGAATGAAATTTTCACATTGATGAAACCCGAACTGGTATTAACCGGTATCATTTTCCTGCTCCTGTTTATAAAAATAGGCAAGGGGCTGAAAAATGAAACCATGTTATTGCTTATACAGGTTTTGCTGTTGCTGAATTTTATTGTGGGTTTTTTCTTTAATGCAGATGGAACTTTGTTTGGTGGTATGTACCAGACAACAGCCCTGATGGTATTCCAAAAAAATATTTTAAACCTGGGCGTTTACCTGATCTCTTTATTGTTTGCTGATTGGTTTAAAAAATCGGAACACATGCCTGAATTTTTTATGTTGATGCTCTCTGCTTTGCTAGGTATGTTTTTTCTTATCTCCAGTGGAAATCTATTAATGTTTTTTTTAGCATTGGAACTCTCAACCATACCAGTTGCGGCCATGGCAAATTTCGATCTTGATAAAAAAAGATCTTCAGAGGCAGCCATGAAGATGATTTTATCTTCAGCATTTTCTTCCGGCATTTTACTTTTTGGTATCTCATTAATTTATGGGGCAACGGGTACCATCAGCTTTGCAGAAATTCCGCAGCATTTGGATGGTAATCCTTTGCAAATTCTGGCATTGGTATTTTTATTTTCTGCTTTTGCATTTAAGTTATCCATTGTGCCTTTTCATTTATGGACAGCAGATGTGTATGAAGGTTCGCCAATCGCTACCACTGCTTTCTTATCAGTTATTTCAAAAGGAGCGGTTGCATTTATATTTATGGCAACGCTGTATAAAGTGTTTCAGCCCATGCAGGCAACCTGGTATAATTTAGTGATGATATTGGCTGTTGCAACCATGGTTATTGGTAATCTATTTGCATTGCGACAACAAAATATAAAACGGTTTCTTGCTTTTTCATCCATTGCGCAGGTAGGTTTTATATTGGTGGGTATCAGCAGTAATTCCTCTACAGGTACAACATCCGTTGTTTATTTTATTTTGATATACATATTTTCAAACCTGGCAGCATTTGGTGTGGCAGCAGCTATTGCGGCCAAAGCCAACCGGGAGAATATTGACGATTACAAAGGATTGTATCAAAGTAATCCGTTTTTAAGCTGGGTGCTGGCGCTGACTTTGTTTTCATTAGCTGGTATTCCGCCAACTGCCGGTTTTTTTGGTAAATTATTTTTACTTACAGCCGGTGCGTCCAAAGGAAGTTATCTGTTCATCATCATTGCAGCACTCAATATGATCATCTCTCTGTATTATTATTTACGGGTTATCCGTTCTGTATTTATGGATAAGAATGATCTGCCG
>JBKJLT010000089.1:0-3556 GCA_046596765.1 Ferruginibacter sp.
AACATTTTTTGAATTTAAATAGTTAACTATTTTTTCATCCAAAAAATAACCTGCAACCTTTATCTGTTTTGTATTTGAAACCCCCGCTACGATGTCAACTGAAAAATCTGGGTTTAATAAAAAGATAGTACGGCTATCCATACAAATCCACAAATGACACACTGCTTTTGCAATAAACCGGCTACAGCAGGGCAATAATTCTTTAATTTTTGGGGCATAAACTGTATACAGATAATAGCTGCAAAGTTGATACCCAACAGAGAGCGCAAAATCCGGCACGCATTTTTATACCAATAATAAAACAATTGATATGAAAAAAAATGACACGGTGAACCCAGCCGATAACAAACCACAGAAGGGTAAGGAGCTCAAAAAAGGGTTACCTATAAAAAACGCCATGACAAACGATATTAAAAATGCTGCCACCCAAACATCAGGGTTAAACCAGGTAAAAACCAACAGGGATGATCTGTTTCCGTCTGACGGGGATAACATGACCGTGTGATGGGGGAGTGGAGGATGAGGTGGTTTTGAAGGTGGAATATTGAGTTTAGCCTGAGGGTTTTTTCTTGTACTGTAAAAACTTTACAAACATCAAAGCAGTATATTTTAGACCTTGAGGCATTAAACACATACTTTATTCCCTTGTTTTATTTGCATTGATTGTTGTTTTTACTTTAACATGTACAAAATACACATTACTAAATGAAACGAACTTGCTTTGCCTTGCTCATCTTCTTAATATCGTCATCAGTTAATGCCCAGCAGGTTTTTATGCAGGGCTGGTATTGGGATTATCCAAAAACCGGCAATGGGTTTAGCTGGGCTGATACACTCCGGCTTAAAGCTACAGCGTTAAAGGCTTCGGGCTTCAGTCATATTTGGTTTCCCCCGCATAGTGTGGTCAGTTTTGGCAACAACAGCAATGGCTACGATCCTAAAGATTTTTTTTATAGGTTACCAAACCACCGGGCTGGGTACACGTAGTGCCTTAAACAATATGCTGGCTGAATTTACAGCAAAGGGCATCGCCCCGGTTGCAGACTTGATTTACAATCAACGTGATGGAGGCGATGGAGTAGTAAATCCTCCAGTAAAATCTTATATCACTAACTTTTACACTGTAGCCAAAGAACCTTTTCCATCCGACCGCTTTCGCTGCATATTGCCGTTGGGTGGCACAAGTGGCAATGGTGCCGGTGATTATTATTTTAAATTCAGTTCTAAAACCGGTGCTAACCGGTTTAACAATTACCAGTTTAAATTGTACATGCAAACAAATACAACGGGCTACCAGGGCCTGCCGTATCTGAATGAAGTGGAACCTAACGGTGGGATAGATTGCTGGCAGGGCAACAACAATATCCTATTGGGAAAATATATGTTTGTAACCGTGGAGACCGGCGGCGGCTGTAATACTGATGAGTTTCGCCTACAGTTGAACCCAGGTGATTTTAACCCGACCGGAGATACCATCTTTATTTACTTGAGAAATACTGGTGGATATTCTGATCACCGTATTTATGGTATTTACAGTAGCTCCAGAGCTACTGATATTATAAACGACCTGTTATATCAAACCTATACCAACTTCAATAACATGCCCAGTGACAGGGGGCAAATGAACTATGATTTTTTTAAACCCAAATGCAAAAGTATTTTTTACCTGTAAAAAAAGCCTATAATAATGTTGCTACTGCAATACAGCAGCTTGTCTTTGACCCAGGCATTGTCAAACGAATTATACCGATTGTACTTTTTAGATAGGCCAACCGGTATTTATCCCACAGGGCCCTGCGGGCAAAAGCTTACGCTCAAAGCCCTAGCACATAATTTCAGCCAACGCACATTGGCCTATTATGAAATTATATTTGGTATTACCAGATGGATTTATCCAAACCCCATCATTCAAAACAATAAAATCTATTTTAACAACAGAATAAAAAGCTAAGTCAGTCGTTATCCATTGGTACAGCGGCTGATTTTTACAGCCAGCCCAATATCCTATTATAAATTAACCGAAATGAAAAACAAATTCTATTTCCTTTCTGCTGCTATTTTTATCATAAGTACAGCCCTTCCTTTTTTTGCTATGGCCCAGGATCCGGGCGGAGACGTGGATGCACCCCTTGATGGCGGTCTCAGTTTGCTGGTGGTTGCCGGTTGTGCATACGGATTAAAAAAATACAGGGAAGAGCGGAAAGCAACAGTAAATAAGGGGCAGGCAATAGGCAATGGGCAATAGGCAATGGGCAATGGGCAATAAGCAATGTGCAAAAGGCAATAGGCAATAATCAATAAGCCATTATTGCATTTGATATTTAAATCACTATTACCACTCACTGTAACTGGTGATTTCTGTTTTAATTTATTTCCACCAAATTGGCACTTTGCAGCATTGAAATAAGTGCTTTTTATTTATGCCAGCTTTGGAGCACATCCAATACATGCGATAATAACTTTTTTTCAAGATCGGGATAATCCTGCAACATTCCATGCGGCAGATAATACTTCTTGTATGTGATCAATACACAGAAAAGTGATGTGTTTCCGATTGTGATTGTGCACTATAAGTAATGGCTGGTGTTAAAAAAAAAAGTTCAATAGCCTCCGGTAAACGGGGGCGTTTTTGTGCCCGGTGCTAGTCCATAAAGATTTTTGTTGTGGATACTTCGGCGGTTTCAATGCCCGGATCAGCATAAAAGTTTAGACCAGCGCAACATGTAGTTGATTGCAGATTCCGCATAAAAATTTATTTATAATTTATGACTGTAGCTGAGAAGGTGGGCAGAAAATTGTTTGCGCTATTTAACATAATTGTTTTCATAAGGTTTAATGGCTTAGGTATGGCTTCACTATGGCGTAGGTATAGGGGAGGTATGGGGGAGGGATAGGTTTGAGTATGCGTGATGGTTACAAAGCTGCGAAGTAAGCATTTTATTGTAAAGTAAATTTCTGGCAGCCTCGTGGGGTAGATTACTTTACACGTTTGTATGGAGTATTTTGGGTTAGAATCCTTCCGAGCCGCCAACGCTATGCTTACGGCCTGCCAGCCATCGGTTTTTTTTATGCGGATTTTTATCCAAGTGTGTTGTAGAAAATCTTTGTGTGGTTTTATTTGAACCAGCAAATGCGCCAGACGTGAGTTGTCAGTTGTCATTCGTGAGTGCTGAACTCACCATTCACTACTCACCATTCACTATTTTGCCTGAGAGTAAAAATTTGTAATGATTTATAACCCAGGTTAACTACCCGGCAGGTCTGTAGGCAAACCTTCTGCTGTAAGGATAGACTTTAACAATTTATCTGCCGTAATAAATATGTGCACGCTATTAAATAATGAAACTGCGGTAGAAAGTTGAATGCTGTCTAAAGTCCGTAAACCTTGCGTTCCATATTTTGAAGCCAGAATTCTTGCTTTTTCAATTATAATGCTGTCTCATTAGCGTTGCGTTTAGATTATAAAAAGTTCTTTGAAAATATTGTCAGTATTGAGTTTGCTTAGATTTAAACTTGGAAACGATTTGAATTTTTGAAAACTTTGAATTTTATAATT
>JBKJLT010000198.1:0-2720 GCA_046596765.1 Ferruginibacter sp.
CATATTTTGGGCCCGTCCATCCCTTGGGCGATTTTAAAATGATCATAGGCCAAATAGGACGACGAGCATCATTATTTTCAACTGCATGCTGTTTTATGGCTTTTATTTCTTCAATTACTTTATCCATCAAAGCTGCCATTTTTTGGTGCATTTCCATTGGGTCGTCACCTTCAATCAGGTAAGGCTTCCAGCCATAACCTCTCAACAGTTGATCCAATTCCTCAGGACTAATTCTTGCAAGCACCGTTGGATTAGCAATTTTGTAGCCATTCAAATGAAGAATGGGTAGTACCACACCATCGGTAACAGGATTCAAAAACTTGTTGGAATGCCATGCAGTGGCTAACGGTCCCGTTTCTGCCTCACCATCGCCTACTACGCAACTCACAATTAAACCAGGATTATCAAATGCCGCCCCAAAGGCATGGCTGAGTGAATAGCCAAGCTCACCTCCTTCGTGTATAGAGCCAGGGCATTCGGGCGAAACATGACTGGGAATACCGCCGGGAAAAGAAAATTGTTTAAATAACTTTTGCAGGCCATCTTCATCCTGGCTGACGTTAGGATAGACTTCACTATAAGTTCCTTCGAGATAAACATTGCCAACAATAGCCGGCCCGCCATGTCCCGGGCCTGAAATGTAAATCATATCGAGGTCATATTTTTTTATGATGCGATTGAGATGCACATAAATAAAATTTTGTCCCGGCGTGGTGCCCCAATGCCCAAGAAGCATGTTCTTAATATTTTCCGGTTTCAGGGGTTCTCTCAACAACGGGTTCTGGTGTAAATACATCTGCCCCACTGAAAGATAATTGGCAGCACGCCAATAAGCATTCATTTTATTTAAAAGTTCGGGGGATAACTGTTCTTTATCTGTTTCAATAATTTGTGTTTCCATCGTTTTGTGTTTTAATTAAATAATTTTTTATTTCGCCTTCAAAAATGACATGCTTAGAAAGATTTTTGCAGCATGGTATTTTTTTATGTTTTATAACCGGAATCTTTTCAAAAACCTTATATGCGGCAAAAAGGTTAGAAAAAATAATGCTAACCGGATAATTTGATAAGAGAACAAGTTTGCAAGTCTGTTAAAAATGCCTGATTTTTTTTTAAGCGTATCAAAGGTTATTTGCCTGCACTGGCTTATCACCTTGTCAAAATCGGAACACAATACCTGAGCAAAACCGGATGAATGTATTTCAACGTTCATCTCTATACTGCCGTAGCAACTCAGGCTGTTCAGATTGAATGAACCTACAGTTGCCCACTTATTATCTACCACAGCAGCCTTACAATGGAGGACCGATTTATTCCACTCGTATAGAACCATGTGGCGGCGTAGAAATGAGGAATATAAATGTGTGACTGCACGGCGCAACAACGGTACATCGGAAATGCCGGCTAAGATTAATTTTGTTTTTATACCCCGCTTGCATGCTTTAATTAAAGCCCTGCTAAGCCTTTTGCCGGGCAAGAAATACGACCCTGCTATTACCACTTCTTTTTCGGCATGCAGTATGGCATTTACGTAGGCATCACAAACTTCTGTTTTACCGGTAAGCCAGTCGTTTTGAATGATACGCAAAAGTGCTTTTTCGGCTGGATGAAAAACAGATTTAATTTTCCTTAACCCTCGTTTTTTTAAGAAAAGGTTTTTGCAAAGTTTCTGTAAATCCATTGCAGCGGGGCATTGCAGTTGAACAGCATAATCAAGCCACGGTTCTGATTGCGGTGCTCCATGGTATTTATCGGCAATATTGATCCCGCCAATCAATGCCACTTTTCCGTCGGCCACTAATATTTTGTGGTGCATCCGCCTGCCCACATAAAAATTATTCAGCGATATTAATGGAGAAAAAAAACGGAATGATATTCCATGCTGTACCAGGTCTTGCGTAAAACTATCGGGTAGCTGTGCACTGCCATACGCATCCAGTAAAAGATACACCTTTACATGTCGCTTTGCTGCTTCTTTCAAACAGGTAGCAATGCTGCTTCCTGTTTCATCACTATCAAAAATGTAGGTTTGTAAATGAATTTCTTCCTGTGCATTTTCAATTATATTTTTCATCCGCACAAAATAATCTTCGCCTGAATGAACAAGCTCAATATATTCCACGTCACCGGCTGCATTTTGAAATGCCCCTTCTTTATGTTCTATATTTATTATTTGACGGTACAAAACTGAGTATTTAGTGGTGTATTTTTGAATTTATTAATCACATTTCTTTCATGCTTTTGAACTTGGTGTATTCAAACCTGGAAGGTTTTAGTAATAGTTTGTGTTTCCATAATATTATTTTTCTGAGTAATTAAAAATGCTAAATTCTATTGTTGTTATTGTGGTTGCCTCACCTTAGGTACGGCAGATATACCATATCTCTGTTTGTAATAGCCTCTCTCAAGAACTATTATTAACGATCAGGGTAAGCAGAAAAAAGCTATCTTCTAAAGCCAACACGCTATGTGGAATATCAGCCTCTAAAGCAATCATTTGCCCTTTTTGAAGTGGAACCGTTTGCTGCTCTGTGCAGAAATCTATTTTCCCCTCCAATACCTGCACATGAATGTTTCCGTATGCTTTATGTTTTTTTAATTCGGCATTTTGATGCATTCCAATCAGCACTATAGTGGTATTGTCTGACTTGAAAATGGTGATAGAGTTGTGATCGGTGGTTGCCCAGGTAATTTCTTCTTTTATCTGAACAATAAAATTA
>JBKJLT010000390.1:0-12191 GCA_046596765.1 Ferruginibacter sp.
CCTACCTTTGCCGTCCGAAATTTAAAAGCACAAAATGCCTACAATACAACAATTAGTTAGAAAAGGAAGAGAAGTAATTAAAGCTAAAAGCAAATCAAGGGCTCTGGATAGTTGTCCGCAGCGCCGTGGTGTATGTACAAGGGTATATACAACTACCCCTAAAAAGCCAAACTCAGCTTTGCGTAAGGTTGCTAAAGTACGTTTAACCAATAAAATTGAGGTTATCGCCTATATTCCCGGTGAAGGCCACAATTTACAGGAGCACAGTATTGTATTGATACGTGGTGGAAGGGTAAAAGATTTACCAGGTGTACGTTACCATATTGTACGTGGTAGTTTGGATACTGCCGGTGTAAAAGACCGTAAACAAAGCCGTAGCAAGTACGGAACTAAAAGAGCAAAAAAATAATTGCAGATTTTTTGGATTTATGCAGATTCCGCTGATGGAATCTGCTGAAGCCGAAAACTGTAAATATACATATAGAAAGCATTAATAGAAGATTCAACGAAATCTTTAAAAATCAAAAAATCAGCGTTCCAATGAGGAAGACACAACCGAAAAAAATACCATTAGCACCAGATCCTAAGTTCAACGACAAACTGGTTACCCGTTTTGTAAATAACCTGATGTGGGAAGGTAAAAAAAGTGGTGCATACATTATTTTTTACGATGCTTTGGATAAAGTTGCCAAGCAAACCGGCGAAGATGGATACGAGGTTTGGAAAAAAGCCCTGACCAATATTACTCCCGGTGTTGAAGTACGTAGCCGTCGTATTGGTGGTGCTACCTTTCAGATTCCTGCTGAGGTTCGTGCCGACAGAAAGGTTTCTTTAAGCATTAAATGGATGATAAAATACAGCCGCGACCGCAACGGACGTAGCATGGCTGATAAACTGGCTAATGAAATTGTTGCAGCAAGCAAAGGTGAAGGTGCTTCATTTAAAAAGAAAGAAGATACACACCGTATGGCTGAAGCTAATAAAGCTTTCGCTCACTTCAGAATTTAAATATAACCTGATAATATAATTGAAGCCGCTCTGTAATGAGCGGCTTTTTTGTTTTAAGATAACATTCACCTCTGGAAAAATAAAATAAAAATACCCTACACAGGGTACTATACAGTGCTGCCATTACATTATTTTTATAAAAAATTAATTATATGAAATTGCCAAAATTAGTCCTGTTGTTTACCGTATGCTGTACCTTTTACGCAACTACATTTGCCCAGCGCAAATTTGCAATGGGAGAAGTTATTGATATGGCCTTAATTTCCAAAACCCCGCAAAAAGTAAGAGTGTCAGAAAGAAGTTTTAGAGGTCTGCCCGCTAGTTATTCACTGGAACAATATTGCCCAACACCCGGCGACCAGGGACAATTTGGTACCTGTACAGCCTGGGCAAATGGTTATGGGCTTGCTACTATTTTATATGCTTCAACGCATAATTTAACAGATAAAGCCCTCATCAATAAATATGCATTTTCTCCCACTTTTTTATATGAGCAGATTAAAGACAGTAAAGACTATAACTGCCAGTTTGGAAGCAGTATAATTAGTGCGCTGCTAACTTTAATTGATAAAGGAGATGCAACGCTGAGAACTACCCCCTACAAATGTGGGGCAACCATTACAGAAACTGCAAAGAACGAAGCTGTAAATTATAAAATCGCGGATGCCAGTTTTTTATTTGCTGCCAAAGGATACTCAAAAGACGATGCCTATTTAAAATCTAAGGAAGATGCGATTGATCTTACAAAAAAAGCATTGACTGAAGGAAGCCCCATTTCTGTTTCCTTTACACTGCCGCAGAGTTTTCTGGATATCAAATCTGCAGTTTGGAACCCCGATTCCCGGGAATCATCGGTTGATACTGCCTGGAAACATAATAAACACGCCATGTGTGTTATTGGTTACGATGATAATAAAGCTGGTGGTGCATTCCAGGTATTAAATAGCTGGGGTGCCGATTGGGCTGATAAAGGAAAAATATGGATAAAGTACGATGACTTTGTAGGCTGGTGCAATTATGCAATCCAGGCATTTGCCAGTCCTTATACCAAAGTGCCTGATGAGAAAAAGGAAGAACCTAAACCTGTTCCTCCAGCTCCAGATCCTAAGCCTGTTCCAGTTCCAGATCCTAAACCGGTTCCTCCTCCAGTTCCAAATCCTAAACCGGTTCCTCCTCCAGTCCCTGATCCAAAACCAACACCGCCCCCAGCACCCGATCCTAAGCCAACACCTGCACCAGTTGTGGTTGCCGGTTTAAGCGGTTCAATTGAATTTAAATTAAACAGTGGCGATGATATGCCGGTTAACAGGATCAGCAGTAGAAATTTGGTAGTTGAAGAAGAAAAATCAGCCAAAGAAGACCTGGTTGCCTATACCATGATGAACAGCTATACCAGCGGAACAAAATTCCGTTTTTACATGAATATTGATAAGGAGGCATACATCTATGCTTTTGCAACAGACCTTAGCGGAAAAATAAATAAGATTTTACCCTTTGATGATATGACCAGTACACACGTTGGCTCAAACACAGTGGTAGCTTTCCCAAGCGATACCAAAATAATTAAGCTGGATGAAAATAAAGGCATTGATTATTTATTGATCCTTTACTCAAAAGAAAAATTAAATATGGATGACATGATGAATACCATGGGAAATAAACAAGGTGGCTTATCATCAAAAATTATTGCTGCGCTGGGCAACAAATTAATTAAGAAAGAAGACATTAAATATACCGGCACCCAGGTTGGTTTTGAAGTAAAAGATAATGTTGCCGGTACAGTTGTGCCATTGATGGTAGAGATAAAACATAATTAATGTAAGTTTTAACCACGCTCTTTTTTGTTAGGTTGAAGAGTAGAAAAAAAAAATAAAAAGCCGCCTCATGAAGCAGCATTTCAATATTATCTCAATTTCCATAATCACCATTTTATTGCCGGCATTTATTATGCCGGCAAAGTTATTAGCTCAGCGGCCTGAATTAATCATTCCGGCAACTCACCGGGCAGGTAATGTAGTAATTTCTCCGGATGAAAAGTGGCTGGTATCCGCAGGCCGGGGAATAAAAATCTGGGATAATAAAACCAATAAATTATTAAAAAATTTAGAACCTGGCAGTAAAGACAATAGCAGGTTTGAGAATGGTGTTGCAATGGCATTTAACCCACAAAGTAATATGCTGGCAATGCAGATTGCGGACACGATGTACTTTTTCGATTTTGACAAATTTGCAATTATCAATAAAGTAAAAATATCTACAAAAATAACTTCTATTGTATTTGATGCAGAAGGCAAAAATGTTTTTATAGCCGGTTACAAGGAGAATGGTGGCGATAATAATTTTATAGAAAAAATAAACAGTACAAATGGTTCTCCGGTAGATGCTTTTTGTACTTTAAATATTAAAACACTGGCCAGTCATTATCTGGATAATCTGAGTGTATCAAATAATGGTAAGGAACTATTAGTATACGATGCGGTAATGGGAAGTTGGATAATTAATATTGAAACCCAAAAAATATCAAAAACTTTCAAGGAAACAGGAAATGTTTATCCGTATAAGTATTTAAGTAATGGAAATATAATTGCGTTTGCAGGTAAAAATGAAAAAGTTTTATACTTACAGGAGCTTGACAGCAAAACCTATCTGCCTCTGCGAAAATCAAAAGTAATTTTTAAAGACGAGCCCAGTGATGAAGCTATGTATTATACGAGGGCTTTTTCCTCACGATCAGATAAAATAATTTTACACCATGGTAATGATTTCACTTTTTTTAATCCTGTTGATTTTTCAATAACCCCAAAAAAACGATTACAGGAATTTAATGGAATAAGTGTTTTTAGAACCGATATAACAGTTGCGCCGTCAGGCGACTATTATGTTATAGGTGGCAATATGAAAAAATACAATATCAACAACAGTATGGTATTGGCAATACTTGGCGAACTTCCTTTAGACTCTTACGTACAGTTTGTTTTTAAAGGGTCGGATGGAATTTGCTTAAAAGACCGCATACTTAAATTCGATAACGGTGTTTTTAATCTACGCCTGGTTAACCCCGTTTCAATAACCAACGATTACGGTTTTTTATACCGCCTTACGGCAGATGGTAAAACAGGGTTTATCTACAACGACGAGTGGGGACTGTACCGGTTCGATCCTACAAAGGCAAAACCAGAATATGAATCTGTGGCCAAAATAAACAGCATGAGAAAAAAATTTGTGGGCATGCAGATTTTTGATGACCTGAATTTACTGGCGCTTATCGGTAACGAAGGAATTTTTGTGTTAGATCTAAAAACACTGAGAGTTTTATACATTGTTGATATTCCATACGGCCTTGAATATTCACGTAACGAAAGGCTTAATAAATTCTGCGATATTTCTCCCGACAATACTAAAATGATACTTTTTGCAGAGGCGGTATTAGATAAAGAAACTTCTAAAGAAGTGTTTGGCGATACGACCAACTTCATTTATTGCGTTGATCTGAGCGACCGGAATCCAAAATGGAGCCATGCTTCTGTAAATATTCAAAACCTGCGCTTTGTTGAAAACGGTAAAAAACTATTTTTTACATCAAACGATAAATTAATTTACCTGGATGCTGAAACAGGTAAGCAGGTTGGCGCAGCGGTTCAGTTACCTAAATCAGAATTTGAAACAATTATTTCCCCTTCGGGCACCATTGCGGCTACGCAGGTACCGGTTGATGCAAACATCAGTGCCGGCTCCGACATTGGGCTTGTAAATGTTGTTAACCGGAAAGCCATTGGCACCATGCAGGGTACCGGAGATGATGTAAATGGTTTTGTGTTTCTGCATAATGAGCGTTACATGTTAACAGAAGAGTATGGCGGCCTTTGCCTTTGGGATCTTGATAAGAAAAGAAAAATAGGAAAGATATATATGTTTGAAGGTAATGGAGACTGGGTGATGGTAACCGATGACGGACGTTTTGATGCTACCGAAGGAGCTTTAAAAAAAATGTATTTCGCCAAAGGAAAAGAAATTATTCCTTTGGAAAGTTTGTACGAAAAATATTATGTACCTGGTTTACTTAAACAGATATGGGATAATACCTTGCCCAATAATGTGCCTGATATTGCTGATATCAACTCTCCGCCATTAATAAAAATAACATTGCAGACTGCCGAACGTAACCTGGATGTTGCAGACGATGTAAAAACTATTTCGGTTGATAAAGAACAGGTAACCATTAAAGCAGAAGCTGATGGATTGAAAGATGTGGTTACTGAGATACGGTTGTATCAAAACGGAAAGCTGGTACACACAACCAGAAATCTTACAGTAGAAGATGAGAACAAAGGAGATAAGACAATGACTAAAACTTTCTCTGTTACATTAAATACCGGGCAAAATAATTTTAAAGCGGTTGCCCTTAACAGCCAGCGTACCGAAAGTGTGCCTGCTGAATTGATTGCAGATTACAAGCCTTTGATTATACCGGTTAAAACAAAGGAGAATGATATTCAACTCTATCTTTTTGTAGTTGGTGTAAATGCGTATAAGAATCCCAAATACACATTAAATTACGCACAGGCCGATGCAGCTTCATTTATAGAAGCCATCACAACCGGTTCGCAGGGCTTGTTTGGTAAAATAAATACCACTGTATTAAAAGATGCGGAAGCTACAAAGGAAGGAATGAGTGCAGCTTTTGAAAAAATAAAAGCTGCTGCCCATCCGCAAGATCTTTTTATTTTTTATTATGCCGGTCACGGTGTGGTAAATGATAAGAAAGAGTTTTTTCTGGTGCCGTATGATGTAACGCAGTTATATGGTAATGATGGAGCATTGGCGCAAAAAGGATTTAGTGCCGCAGCCTTGCAGCAAATGAGTAAAGATATAAAAGCGCAAAAGCAATTATTTATTTTAGATGCCTGCCAAAGTGCCGGCGCATTGGAAGTAGTGGCAGGTGCAAGAGGAGCGGCTGAAGAAAAAGCAATTGCGCAATTAGCCAGGTCAACGGGTACACAATGGCTTACCGCATCGGGCAGCGAGCAGTTTGCATCTGAATTTTCGCAGTTGGGCCACGGTGCGTTTACTTATTGTTTACTCGAAGCTTTTAAAGGAGATGCAAATCCCACGGATAAAAAATTAACCGTAAAGCAACTGGATGCATATTTACAAACCAAGGTGCCTGAGATTACACAGAAATATAAAGGCACGCCGCAATACCCGGCCAGTTACAGTTATGGAAACGATTTTCCAATCATCATTATAAAATAACTTAAAAAAAATAAAGAAAATCAAGATATTGTTACTACCGTTTCTTACCTGATTTTATATAAAATGTTATCATGAAAATCATCTTCTCGGTTTTGTTCATTGCTGTATCATTTTTTTCTATTGCCCAGGCACCCGAGCTGGTAATACCAAAGGGCCATGCAGCAGAAGTTTCTGTTTTGGCAATATCGCATGATGATAAATTACTTGCCAGCGGCAGTAATGATAAAACTGTAATATTGTGGGATTATGCAACCGGAAAAGAACTAAAAACTTTTAATGGCTATCCTAACTGGATAACATCTATTGGCATAAGCTCCGATAATAAAAAATTAGTGTCAGGCTCGTTTGAAGAACTGCGGGTGAATGATTTAAGCCAGAGCGGAAAAGAAATTTTTAAACAAAAGGCACATCAGTACGATATTACAGCCATTGCATTTAGTGCTGATGGAAATTTATTAGCAACTACCAGCAGACTAAAAAAGGCAGAACCAAATGGGCGAAATATAGAACTGATAATATGGAACCTGGCCAGCATGACTAAAGTTAAAAGAATACTTTTTAAAGGAGAAACTGCCACTGAAATTCGGTTCGAAAACAATAACCAGATACTTTTTATAGGTGCCAATAAAATTTACACTATAAATATAAATTCGGCATCGGTTATAAAAGCCCAGGTAATTATTGATGAAGGCCAATACGGCTCCTATTTATTAAGTCCCGACGGTAAATGGATAGCTACTGCTGATTACGATAATACAGAGGTAGGATTTAGCAAAGTGGGAGCCATTGTAAAAATTTTTGATAGAGAAACGCTGACTAAAGTAAAAGTATTTAATGCAACCCAAGAACAGATAAGAATTATAAAATTCAGCAGCGATAGTAAATACATAGCTGCAGGTGCAAAAAATAGTATTAATGTGTACAGCCTGCAAAGCATGAGCCAAGTTGCAAAATCAGAAGATAAGATGGAATGGCCCACGAGCCTTTTATTTACTACTGATAATAATTATGTAATAGCGGGCGATAAAGATAAAATTATCAGAACCTGGAATATAGACAACGGTAAATTGCAAAAAAAATTAGGCGCTGTTGCAAAAGGGGTAGAGCATATTACACTTAGCCCCAACGGACAATCACTTGCAGTAACAAACTCCAATGGCGGCATACAGGTGTTAGATCTTACACAGGGAGTTGTTACCAATCAATATCAAAATGTTACGCTGCCGGTAAATGTTCAATACACCTCCGATGGAAAATATCTGGTAAGATCATCTTACGGAGAGAATATAGAGCTTTGGGATGCCGTAACCGGAGAAAAACAAAGTGAAATTACCGGCAGTATTTCCACATCACAGTATGCCGTTTTTCCTGATAAAGATTTAATAGTAAGTTCACAAGGCTGGGATTCTAAGGAAATTTTTGTGCGGAGCTTAATGTCGGGGAGTGTAAAAAATAAATTTTCGCTGCCTGAAAAAGCTTCTGCATTAACTTTTGCCCCAGATGGACTTTCGGTGTATGTTGGTTTATTTGCAGGCAATAAAACAATCAGGATAGATATTGAAACCGGCCGGGTATTACAAACTTTTTATCATCCTGGCGAAATACCGAAAGGCTGGAGCGCCATACCCATTGCCATAAAAAAAATTATTGTTACAAAAAATGGCAGCGAAATAATTACTGCAGATCAGTACAGCAATATTCGCTGGTGGAATGTAGCTACCGGTAAAGAACTTGGAGAAAACCATATTGATAAACAGTTTAACGCCATGGTTGTTTTACCTGGCGAAAAAAAACTGTTTGCCTGCGGTGGAGAGGCTGTTTTTCCTAAACCAAATATTAGTTTGATTGATGCAGATACAAAAAAGGAAA
The DNA here is from genome assembly GCA_046596765.1 of Ferruginibacter sp. Taxonomy (GTDB): domain Bacteria; phylum Bacteroidota; class Bacteroidia; order Chitinophagales; family Chitinophagaceae; genus Ferruginibacter. The sequence goes on from JBKJLT010000390.1 coordinate 8,131, forward strand.
TACAACAATTGGCTGCACATACTAATTCGCCTAACTCGCTGGCACTATCTGCAAATGCAAAATATTTATTTAGTGGAAGCTTTGATAGAACAGTAAAGATTTGGAACGTTGCTGATGGTAAACTGCTTGCCACTATGGTATTTTTTGGTGAGAAAGATTGGGTAATTGTTGATGAGGCAGGCCGCTTTGATGGCACACAAACCGGCATGCAAAAAATGTATTATTCTAAAGGTTTGGATGTATTGCCTTTAGAATCGGGGTACGAACAATTTTATACCCCCAATCTTTTGCAACGCATTTTAAATAACGAAAAATTCACTCCGCCTGTTGTAGATATCAATAACATAAAAGCTGCACCAATTGTAAAAATTTTTGTAGAAGAACAGCAAAGAAATTTATCGGTAGGGGATGATATAAGTACATACAAAACCGACAAAGAGCTGGTGACTATAAAAGTAAAAGCCGATTGCCCGGAAGATGCCGTAACTGAAATACGTTTGTATCAAAATGGAAAATTGGTACAAACTACAAGAAACCTTACGGTTGAAGATGAAAACAAAGGAGAGAAGACAATGACCAAAACATTCTCCGTTACTTTAAATGCCGGCGCCAATAATTTTAAAGCTGTTGCTATCAACAGCCAGCGTACCGAAAGTTTACCTGCGGAATTGATTGCAGATTACAAGCCGTTGGTTATACCGGTTAAAACGAAGGAGAATGATATTCAGCTTTATCTTTTTGTAGTGGGTGTAAATACATACAAAAATCCTAAATACACTTTAAATTATGCAAAGGCTGATGCTGCTGCATTTACAGAAGCAATAACAACCGGTTCGCAAAGTTTATTCGGCAAAATAAATACCACTGTATTAAATGATGCTGAGGCTACCAAAGAAGGCATTGCGGCTGCTTTTGAAAAAATAAAAGTCGCTGCCAATCCGCAGGACCTGTTTATTTTTTATTACGCAGGTCATGGTGTTGTAAATGATAAGAAGGAATTCTTTTTGGTGCCTTATGATGTAATACAATTGTATGGTAACGATGGCGCACTGGCACAAAAAGGATTTAGTGCTGCTGCACTGCAGCAAATGAGTAAAGAAATTAAAGCACAAAAGCAGCTTTTTATTTTAGATGCCTGCCAGAGTGCAGGCGCATTGGAAGTAGTAGCCGGATCAAGAGGAGCGGCAGAAGAAAAAGCCATTGCACAATTAGCCAGGGCAACCGGTACGCAATGGCTTACCGCATCGGGCAGCGAACAGTTTGCATCGGAGTTTTCGCAATTGGGGCATGGTTCGTTTACCTGGTGTTTACTTCAGGCTTTTAAAGGAGATGCAAATGCCGGAGACAAAAAATTAACCGTAAAGCAACTGGATGCATATTTACAAACCAAAGTGCCGGAGATCACACAGAAATATAAAGGCACGCCGCAATATCCGGCCAGTTACAGTTATGGAAACGATTTTCCAATCATCATTATAAAATAAAAAAAATAACCAAAACCAATCATTATGTACAAGATTTTATTGCTGATCGTAATCAGTTTATCATCAACAAATTTCTTTGCGCAGCAACCTAAAGTTGTTGCACAAACTACGCCGGTTGTAGCTAAATTGGTACCCATTGTGCCAACTAAGGAATTAAAAAAGCAACTGGAGCGGAATTTTAAAAGAAAAAAATTTAAGGCAGTCATACCGATTGCTGATACATTATTAAAAAGGAACAGCAAGGATGAAAATGCTTTTGTAAAAAAAGTGGTAAGCCAGGTGATGTTGAAAATGGATAAGCCTGCTATTGAAACTTTTAAGAAATGGTATAAGAATAAAGATACTGCTGCTACAAACATTTCGCTGGTGCCATACCAGTTTGAATTTGTAAAAACTGGCAGGTCTGCACTGGTCTATTATAAATCTGCCATGGCAATTGCTCCCAAAAACGGTATTCCGTATATTATGTACGGGGCCGATTTTGCAGATGCCGACCAGCCTGCTGAAGCACTTAAATATGTAGAGAAGGGTTACAAGATGCTTAAAGGGCAATACAAAAAGAATTATGCAAGTACCTATGGTGGTGTTTTACACCGGGCAGATAAAAAAGATGAAGCGTATACTTTTCTGGAAAATGAAATAGCAAGCGGTAATAACAGCGAGGAAGTGATCAGGGAATATTTCAGGTGTTACCTGCTTGATAAACGTTATGAAGACGGTATTGCCAAAGCAACTGAATTTATTGCAAAAGATCCGCAGGCAATTTACTACAGAAGACGAGGGGCATTTTATAACGAAATGGGCAATAGCGAAAAAGCCTGCGAGGATGCGCTGACACTCAAAGATAAATTTGAAAGCGGTGATTTCTGGCAAAAGGAATTTAACTGTCCTGATGTGATGGCACCGGTTAAACCATCAATACAGCGTACTTATATTTATGAAGTGATTTTCCAGGGAAAGACTTATGATTACCGGGTAACAAACCCCAAAGTAGATATGGACAAAGGCATTTCTTTTAAATACAAAATGACTGGTGATGTGGGCATAACCGGTTTAATTAACATGAGCAAAGAAGCCATTGATACTGCACATGTACAAATGAACCGTTTCAATGGAAAAAATGTAGATCTTACAGACCAAACCTCAGTTTGGGTAAGTAATGGAGTTTTTAATGAATTGAAAACAAAGGGCGAATCCTTTATACAGGCCAGCATATTCAGTGCGCAGGTATTTCAGGTGGTTGATGAAGATGACCCTTTTTATGTAGTAAAGGTTGATGATCAGGATAAATACATCCGCTGCATTCATCTTGTTTCAAGAGACCGGGATGATTCGCAGGAACTGTGGATCAACGATGATCCTAAAAACCCACTTATCTTAAAAATGAAATTAGATTTTGCGATTGAACTGAAACAGATATTGTAAATCTGCACAAAATAATATTGAATGAAAACTAAAAGTGCCGTAACAATTTATATATGTTACGGCATTTATTTTTAAATAAACAAAATCTGAACCAATGAAAAAGTTGTCAATATTTATATTGCTGGTTAGTGTTTTAAATGCATCGTTTGCACAAAATGATACAGCCGCTGCCGGGGAATATATACGTGAGGCCAGAATAGAATCTAATGCAGCCATTGCTAAAAAAGATATTACCGGCGTGGCTAAATTCTGGAAAGATGACTTTGTAGAAATTTCCAGCGACGGCAGTTTAATTTCTGGAAAGGAAACAGTAATAGCCGACTGGAAGAAAATGTTTGAGAAAGATCCTTCTATCCTTTTTGAAAGGCAGTTTGCACAAATTGAGTTTACTTACGGAGGCAAAGTAGCCATGGAAAAAGGCATACTTATATACACATCGCCTTACAAATACAAAGGTTATTACACGGCACTCTGGCGAAAAATTGATGGGGTGTGGGTAACGCAGATGGAAAATTTTGTTTCAATACTTTAGTGTAAAACAACATTGATTTAAAATGTAAAGCAACATTGATTTAAAAATTGGTATGAAAAGAATATTAAAAATTATAGCAGGCTTATTTTTTACAGCAAATGTTTTATGCAGTTGCGCTGGTGATTTACTGTATAAAGAAGGTAAATACAGTATCCGCAAAAAAAATATTGTAAGTTATTACCAGGCTTCGCCCGATCTTTTTGTAAAAACGGATAAAGGCGAAGTAAAAATAAACCTGAATGGTTTTGGTAATCGCCTGATTGCGCAGGAAAAAATTACAGGCATCACCATAAAAAATATTACGGATGACTCTGTGCAAATACATTTTACTGCAAGCGATTCAACTTTACAGGTAAAAGAAGAATTCATCGGTGTAAATATAAAATATGCGGTGAATAGTATTTTATCAAAAAAGAGATAAGTGCACAAAGTATTATACAGCCGAATAACACCCACCAGCTATGTTTTTGATGATAATTTCCCCTTACAACCAGCAAACCAGTATTTAAAAGTTAAAAATCAGCCATATATACACTAAAGATTCAATTCTGATTTGTTAGCAAAGAAAAAATTTGTACCTTTGCGCCGCTAAAAGGCAGGTAATGTTAGGATGGGCCCGC
>JBKJLT010000470.1:0-5939 GCA_046596765.1 Ferruginibacter sp.
GATCGGTGCTGGGTTTGCGCTTACCAATAATTAATGCACAGCCCACACCAAAATCACCGGCAGGAAATTTTTTGGTATAGCTGCCTGGTATCACCACACTGCGGGCCGGTACAATGCCTTTCATTTCTATAGGTTCGGCACCACTTACATCAATAATTTTGGTTGATTGTGTGAGTACAACATTGGCACCCAGAACTGCTTCTTTCTCTACCCTTACGCCTTCTACCACAATGCAGCGGCTGCCAATAAAACATCCGTCTTCAATAATAACAGGGCTGGCCTGCAGCGGCTCCAGCACACCGCCAATACCCACGCCACCACTCAGGTGTACGCCCTTGCCTATCTGTGCACAACTACCCACAGTTGCCCAGGTATCTACCATGCTGCCTTCATCTACATAAGCACCAATGTTTACGTAGCTTGGCATCAGTACCACGTTTCTTCCTAAAAATGCCCCATACCTTGCTACAGCATGTGGCACGGCCCTTACACCAAGTGATGCATAATCCGATTTCAGTTTCATCTTATCGTAAAACTCAAAAGGCGGTAAGGTAAAAGTTTCCATTTGCTGTATGGCAAAGTACATGAGTATGGCCTGCTTAACCCATTCATTAACCTGCCATCCACCCTGAGCGTCAGTCGAAGGGTCGGTTGGCGACGCTGTTCTTAAACGCCCTTTGTCAACTTCTTCAATAACATTGCGTACGGCATTTGCATATACTTCATCTTTTAACAGATCACGATTGGCCCATGCAGCCAGTATTTGTTCTTTTAATTCCATGTGTTGTTTTTTGCAAACTTAATTAATTTGTGCTTTGGCCTGTGCATATTTAAAATTGAATGTATTTTACACCCATGAATATTCTTATACGCCTGCCCAACTGGCTGGGCGATATGGTTATGAGTACGGCTTTTGTACAGGCTGTAAAAGATGAATATCCTGCCGCAACCATTGACCTGGTTGCCAAAAAAGGTATTGATTTTTTGCTGGATTATTTTCCGGCACACGGGCAGCGTTTTATTTTTTGTAAGGAGAAATATAAAGGCCTTGGTGGTTTGAGAAAGTTTGGGAAAATAATTGCTGCACAAAAAAAATATGATCTTTTCTTTTGCCTGCCCGATTCTTTTTCATCGGCAATTATGAGCCATGCCACAGCCGCAACCCAAAGAGTTGGTTATAAAAAAGAATTGCGGGCTGTTTTTTTAACCCATGCATACACAAAGCAAAAAAAGGTACACCGGGTAGAGGAGTATATTGATCTTTTAAAACAGTTTACAAAAAAAGAAATGCCCGTACCGCCGGTAAAACTGCAATTGCCTGCGGCAGAAAAAACCGGTGCCCTCATCATCAATATCAATTCAGAAGCCTCATCACGCAGGTTACCAAAAGAAAAAGCCATCAGCATTATTGCTGCGTTGCGTAGTAAAATAAACAATGAAATAATTTTAGTTGGCAGCAGCAAAGAAGGCCCTTTTGTGGAGGAGGTTTTTAATGCACTACCCGATAAAAGCAATATCAGCAGCAAAGCCGGTAAAACAAGTTTGCAACAACTGATGCAGTTATTTGCAGGCAGTGCAGCCATTTTAACAACTGATAGCGGCCCTGCCCATGTTGCCAATGCACTGGGTGTGCATACCATTGTTTTGTTTGGAGCAGGCAATGAATACAATACTGCACCTTACAATAAAAATAACCGCACGATCATCAGGCTGGGGCAATTACCCTGTGAGCCTTGTGTAAGTAACACCTGCAAGGTATATGGCGTACCCGAATGTTTGGTAAGGCTCGATGAAAACATCATTGTATCGGCAGTAACCCATATTTTAACTTAAAACATACACATGAATTTTGATATAGATATTGAAGAAGCATTAACCGTTTTAAAATCCGGCGGGCTCATCCTTTACCCCACAGATACCGTTTGGGGCCTTGGCTGCGATGCTACCAATGATGCCGCGGTTGCAAGAATTTATGCACTTAAAAAACGCTCAGATGAAAAAAGCCTGATTGTGTTACTTGCAGATGAAAATGAAATTTTAAAATACGTTACACAACCCAACCCCAAAATATTCGATTACATAAAAGGCATACACAAGCCTACCACTTTTATTTATGAAGGAGCTGCTAATCTTGCCCAAAATATGATACAGGCCGATGGCAGCATCGGCATACGCATAACCAGCGATCCGTTTTGCAAAAAACTCATCAATCGTTTTGGAAAACCGCTGGTATCTACCTCGGCAAATATTTCGGGCTACCCTGCACCGGCCATTTTTGAAGATGTGGATTATGAAATAAAAAGCGGTGTTGATTATATAGTGCAACACCGCCAGGATGATGTAACCGCAGCATCACCGTCTGCTATTGTAAAACTGAATGCAGATGGCTCTCTCACCATCATACGTCCATAAATAACTTTGGCAAAGTTTAGAACTTTGCCAAAGTTGTAAATAATTGCCAAAGTTGGCAACATTATAAAGTAAGCCCAACACCAAGCTGTATGCTCTGGCTCTTCCACTTTTCTTTATTATCAATATCATTTAAATTACTCAGCCCTACTGCATAACGTGCATACACATTCAGGTGAGATATGTTAACCTGCACGCCGCCCAACATGCTGATGTCGCCGCTCTTGAATGCATCCTTTCCATTCTGCACCAGTGTTTTGTTTTTGTTAGTCAGTATCCCAAATTGAGGACCAGCCTGCAGTGTAATAAATTTTATGGGTTTGTAATTGAGCAGGATAGGAATGCTTAAATATTTCAACTGCACTTTATCTACCTTATTAAATTGGTAAACAGTACTGTAACTGCTGGAAGTATCTACATTGATCTGGTTAAATAAAACTTCGGGTTGTATGGCAAATTTATTGCCAAGGCCCACCGAAAAAAAGCCACCTATATGGTAGCCGAAAGAAAACTGATCGTCGAAAGATTTACCGGTTAGCTTGTTGATGTTTGCACCACCTTTAAAACCGATATGGAGTTTTTGTGCAGTTGCTGTGCCTACGGTAATACAAAAAATTGCCAGGATTAAGAGTTTTGTTTTCATAAATAAAAAATTGTTTAGTTGCTGCAAAATGAACCAAGTTATATGCCAATTAGCCGTTTAAAATTACAAACTTATGTTAAGAGACAGGTTGTTAAAAAGAAAACCCTGCGTTCACTGAAAAAATTGCACTGAACCTGTTCTCTGTAGTTTCCGGTAAATAGTAATCAAAATAAAATACAGGTTGTATAAAAAACTTCTTAATTATGTATGCAAAATCAAAAGAAGCTGCAACCGACTGCAACTGAAATTTATTGGTATAGTCAGATTTTTTTCGGCTGCTTAAAGCAGGCCTGTCAAACCTGGCATTGGTATGGGTTTGAGAGAGTTTATCACTTCCCATATTCAGCAATAATGTAGGAGTAAAGTTCAGTTCATCTTTTTTGGAAAATAAATTATAAAAAGCAAAATCGTGGCCAACAGTTGCTGCTACAGAAAAATAACTGGTCTTATTATCAGTTGAATCTTTTCCATTAATGATGACTATAGTATCTCTGCCATTGGGCGGCGGGTTAGGCAAATGGATGATTCTTTTGAAACTTACATTATTCAACTCCTTGTATTTACCATCAGCATAACCCATACTTATACCCGGTTGAAAAAGTCCTTTAGCAAGTTTTATATTACCATACAAATCATTCTGGTAAAGCGATTTGCTGTTGTATTTGTTCTGATTACTTAAATACCTGGTGTACGACACTGCTGCATAAATAGTTTTGCCATAGTATTCGTAACCCGCTGTAAGCCCGGTTTGATATATTTCCGGCTTGTTGCTGCTGTCTGCTGTAATAAAAGCAGTTACCCCAAAACTAAAACCATTCTTTAACCGGTAATTTACGGCAGGTGTGTAAATCAGTTGCTTATCTACCCCCGTTGCATTGGCTGCATTGTTACGTTCACTAAACGCTCCATTACCAATACCGATGCTCACATCTAAGTAATTCTTATCTTTTTTTGTCATCAGCTTAATAAACTCATCGTTCTTAAACATCGAGTCCAGTAAGCGTTTATCCTCCCTACTCAAAGAGTCTGTTTGGGCTTCTGCAAATAAAGTAATAAATAAAAAGCAAATTGATAGCAGGTATTTGCACATAAAGGTTGAGTTAGCTGGTTTTAGATATCGAAAATCAAATTTAGTTTAATTTTTATTGATTAAATACTGCAATTAAATTTTAAACCCCGTAAGATGCCAAAAGCGGGAATAAATACACTACCTTTGCGCCCATTATTAAAAACTGAGAATTACATGACATGCTCAGTTGCTGTTGAACATAGATATTCTTTCGGGATGATTTGATCTCCGTGATTTTTTCCAACGGCCAAAGCATGACAGCGGATTTACCCCAAAAGCAGGGAACCGAATTACATGTGGCTATCGCAAAACAATTTACATGAATGCATTTGAGGCCTTAGGGCTTAACGAACAATTGGTACAATCTGTTACCGACCTGGGATTTGAAACCCCAACAGAAATACAGGTAAAAGCAATCCCGGTTTTATTATCGGGCACAACCGATTTTATTGGCCTGGCTCAAACCGGTACCGGTAAAACAGCCGCTTTTGGTTTACCCTTATTACAATTAATTGATGGCAACCAACGCCACCCACAGGCATTGATCGTTTGCCCGACACGTGAACTGTGTTTGCAAATTACCAACGACCTGGAAACCTATAAAAAACACAGCAAAAATATTTTTACCGAAGCCGTTTATGGCGGTGCATCCATCATGATGCAGATACGCAACCTGAAAAGAGGCGTACACATTGTTGTGGCTACACCGGGCCGTTTAATTGACCTCATTGAACGCAAAGCCATTGACCTGCAAAAAGTAAAATACGTTGTATTGGATGAAGCTGATGAAATGTTGAACATGGGTTTTAGAGATGATATTGATTTCGTTTTAAAAAATACCATTAACCGTGAGAGCACCTGGTTATTTAGTGCTACCATGCCACCGGAAGTAAGGGCCATTAGTAAAAACTATATGGAGAACCCTAAAGAAGTTACGGTTGGTAAAAAGAACAGTGGCAACGTAAATATTGATCACCAGTTTTTTGTAGTGCCTGCAAGCCAGCGTTACGAAGCATTAAAGCGTTTAATAGATTTTAACCCCGGTATGTATGGTATCATCTTTACCCGTACCAAGGCAGATGCACAGGAAGTTAGTGAGCGTTTGGCAAAATCGGGTTACGAAATTGAAGCATTGCATGGGGACTTATCACAACAGCAACGTGATAAAGTGATGGGCCGTTTCCGCAGTAAAAATTTACAGTTATTAATTGCAACCGATGTAGCTGCACGTGGTATTGATGTGGATGGTATTACCCATGTTATCAATTTTGAATTACCTGATGATATGGAAGTGTACACACACCGCAGCGGCCGTACAGGCCGTGCCGGTAAAACAGGTATTTGTTTGACTATCTGCCATAGCAGAGAATCTTATAAGATCAAGTCTTTGGAAAGAATGATCAACGCCCAGTTTCATAAAGTAGATGTACCATCGGGTAAAGATGTTTGCCGCAAACAGTTTTTTCATTTTATGGATAAACTGATGCTGGCTGATGTTAGCCATGGCGATTACGAAACTTATATGCCCGACCTGATGGAAAAATTTGCATCTGTCAGCAAAGAAGAAGTTTTACAAAGAGTAGCTGCATTGGAGTTCGACCATTTTTTAAAGTACTACGAACATGCCGATGATTTGAACAGGAGCGATATACGTGGCGACAGAAGGCCGGTGGAAAGAGCAGGTAGCGACATGAATGGCAGCCGTAAAGAACGCACCAGCTTCAACAGCCGCAACAGTGGTTATACCCGTTTGTTCATCAACCTGGGTACTAAAGATGGTTTTTACAAAGCCAGTTTTTTACAATTTATTTTAGATGA
>JBKJLT010000546.1:0-6281 GCA_046596765.1 Ferruginibacter sp.
AGGTTAAATTCTGTGCATTCAGGTTTAATGACGCTGTTGTTAAGCCTATAGTTCCAAATACATCTAAGGCTGTACCTAAAGTGGCACTACTGGATGCATTTAATGTTAAGTTGTTTATGGAACGACTACCGCTGGTAAAGTTTAAGGTACCGGCTGTGCCGCCAATTGTAAGATTGGATGTTGGCGAACCGGTTAAGGTACCGGTGCCTGATACTACTCCATTGATGGTAAAGGTTTGGCTGTTTATATTTACAGATGCTGTAGCAGCTATATTGATATCATTTATAGGTGCTGATACCGTTAATGCCGGAAGATTGGCGACAACAGGTATAGTAGCATTGTCAGCACCATTAGGAACAGACATAGGAGTCCAGTTACCAGCTAAACTCCAGTTAGTATTTGTTGCCCCGGTCCATGAGTAAGCTACACCGCCAAATTCATGCGCACCCATATCAGGTGTAGAAGCATCTCTTACATTGCAATCAATATCATCCGTTACTGAAACAGGGGTACCTAAATTATTAAGCCCCGTATTTGACGCTGACACTAAATGAAGATCAGTTGCTGAAACAAATACTGGTAATATAGTTACAGAGTTCGCATCTTTATTAGTGGCTGTTTGCCAGTTAGCAAGTGTTACCTGATTGGTTGGTGCAGCAATACTTCCTGTACCGCCTATTGCATATAGTGCCCCTGTAGTAGTGTATAAATCATTATAATTAGAAGTGATGTTTGTGAAAGCAGCATAGCCGAAACCTATTGCATAGTTTAAACCTGTACCATTATTCTGGGTATTTGCTAAAATGTTATTTCTGATATCTACAGTAGGTGTAGTACCACCGGCAACTGCCAATGCATAGCTTTTCTCACTGCCACCTGTCTGAGTCCCACTCATAGAAACCGAATTATGATATACTTTAGTAATAGAACCATCTAAGGGCACTAAGAATACACCTACTGAGAAGTCACTTGCTGTACCATTAGCAGATACTCCGCTAATCATATTATTAGATATTTCACTGGTACCTGTTGCGCCTGGTGCAAGGAAGATACCCATGGCAGAGAATGAACCAGTATTTCTTACACTACCAATAATATTTTTGCTAATTGTTGCATTCGTACATTCAACACCTGTAGTTGTTGCTGTAGAAATTCCCAGATTTCCTAACGTAATACCAAACACATCTGGTGAGCCAGCCAGGGCTATTCCTGAAATATTATTGCCACTTACTGAAATATTATTTTCGGAAAAAGCAGAAATACCACCCCGGCTTACATTGTTTGGAGCCGCAGTATTTATTAAATTTTGATTAATTATAGTTCCAGTGTTTTTTAAAGCAGCACTAATACCGGCAGAATAAATACCGATTTGCAGATTACTGATATTATTATTAATGTAACTGTTGTTATTGTTGTTTGCAGTAGTAGCAGGCGATCCAATAGTAGATCCTGATCCCAGGCCTAAAATTGTAGCAGCAGGCCCGCTGCCTGTAATGTTACAATTTCTGATGGAATTATTATTTGCACCGTCTGCGCCATTATGGGTTAACCAAATTACAGCACTGGCAGCACTTGCATTACTGTTTATAATAGTTAAATCACGACTGGCAGTAACAGGCGGGCAAATAGTATTTGCTGTTGCAGATATAGAGCCATTGATTGTTACAAAATCTGCACCATTTAATAATAGTATTTGAGTAGTACTTCCGCCTGTAACACCTATAGTTGTATTAGGAAGTGTTGGTTTAATGGTAAGTGTATTTACTGCACTTGCATCAGGGTTGGCATTAATGGTCATAGCTGCAGCTTCCGTATAAGCCGCATCTGTTAAACTAAAGATTACAGCCCCTGAAAGACAAGATGTGTTATAAGCAGCAATGGCCGCAGTGAGCGTTGTATATGTTTGTGCTGTACCCACGTTATAGTTGCCGCTTAATGTACCGCTAATAGAATATGTGTTAGGAGAAGGCGGTGTAGTAACAGTATTTACATCAGTGGCCACAACACCTGAAGGGTTAGAGCTAATATTAGGAGGTGAGGCCAAATCCTGTGCAATAACAAAATATTGTATTACATCGCCAATTATTACAGAGCCACCGCCAACTAATGAATAATCCATTGTAAAAGTCCATGTTCCGCTAGTACCGGTACCTGATGTTAGTGAACCCTGCGTTGAAACATAAGAAGCATCAGTGGATTTTTTATAATAAATCCGGGGCTTCAAAGTTCCTGTGGTTGGCACACCTGTTAAATCAGTAATTGTTGCTGTTAATGTACGGTTAGTAGTTAAACAGGTAAAAGACAATGGAGTATAAGCGATAGCAGGCCCACTTAAATCAAGAGGTACTCCATCGAATTCATCTGCTCCCAAATCCGGCGCAAAAGCACCGCCATTTACTGATCCTGCAGGGCCAGGACGAACCTGATTGTCATAATCATTTGTAATGCCTGTACCGGTTACACCTGCTGATTCGATTTGAGTGGGTGTAAGGCCCATATTCAAATGAAGATCAGCAGTTGCAGCATTTGTAAATGTAACTGGAATTCCTGATAAACTATTCGCATCACTGGCTGAAGCAGTTTTCCATGTAGCAAATGTCTGATCCGTGGTCCAATAACCAATGTTTGCAGCAGTTCCATTCAATACATTATAGTTGGAAGCATTGGCTCCCCAACCTGTAGCACTTGCAGTAGCACCGAAATTATTGGCAATGGCATAATGTTTACCCGTACCGCCGTTACGGGTGTTAGTAAAAATATTATTCCTGATATCAACAGCTGCGGTTCTTGCAGTAACTGAAAAATCACCTCTTAAAAAACCGAAACTAGGTTGTGCTCCAGATGATGCAGACCCCTCAATATTAATACTATTAAAGTAGATGTTATCTATGGGGTCAGGAGTTGATCCATGTTGCCCCCAGATACCGATGAAACTCGTATTGGACGTTTCACCCACACCAAGAGATATCATATTATTATTAATATTTACAGGTGTTACTGCAGCAGCACCTGACCTGATGAATATACCGCAAGCTGCTCCTGGAGCTGTGGTTGTTACTGATGTACTTAAGTTTATTAAATTATAAATTCTATTGCGGGTAATAACAATATTTGTATTGGCGGCTACTGTAATTCCTAATACATTGGTACCAATTGCGCCTGTATTATTCATTGCAATATTATTAATTGTATTCAAAGTAATAGTTGATCCGGTAAGTGCCCCACCTCTAACCATTATTCCCATTGCGCTGGCTTCCCCATTACCAAGAGTCGCATAAGCATTCATTCCGGCTAAATTTGTAATTGAATTACTGCTGATTGTTATTGTACCGGCAGCTGTACTATTAATACCAACAACCGATGAAGAAGTAGCCGTACCGCTTGAATTTTGAAACATGTTTCTGATAATATTAGGCTTGGCAGGTGTACCAATAATAACAGTACCTGTTGCCGCATTAAATATCCCTTGTACTTTACCCACACCAGTACCGGTTACCAACCCATTAGTTGTGCCAACATTGGAAAGGTTGGCACCGGTGGTCAGATTACCTGTTCTAATATTTGGGTTAGTGCTGTTGCCAATCGTATTACCCGAGATATCGAAATTACCACCTGTACCGGCCGAATTAATTCCGTTAAAACCACCAGTTACAGTAGATGTTGTTCCCATTGCATCTATTGCCCCGATCGTGTTGTTTTGGATGTTGATGGTGTTCGCTGTTGCTGCATAAATACCTGCAACAATTCCTCCCGAGGTTGTACAGGCTGTATAAATAGACCCTGTTCCGGTAGTGGAGCCAATTGTATTGCCTGTAATAGTTCCTATATTGGCATTACCGGCAAGTACCTGAATTCCGCAAAAAATTCCGTTTGTTGTGGTTGCACCACTGGAAGTATAAAGTGCAAAACCAGCAATAGTATTATTTTGAATGCTAGAAACAACCCCTGCCGCAGTAAAAGTGCAATTCAACGCAATATACCTGGTTACATTCGGTGTACCTGTTGTTGTATATGAACTGGGGAAAGTACCAGATAATGCAACTGAATTACCTACTAAATTGGTGGTACCAGTTCCGGATGAATTTGCAAAACCAATCGTGTTTCCCGTAATGGTATACCCTTCGCCAACGGAAATATTAATACCATTGTGTGTACTTCCAGTTGTATAAATTCTTGTTGCTGTTTGATAGAGCCTGTTGTTAGTTATAGTCCACGCTGTACTGCCCGCAGTAAGGAAAATACCATTTGTCGCTGAAGCAGCACTAAAATAATCAAATACATTGTTACCTGTAAAAGTAACAGTATTAGGTATTGCAACGCTTGTGCCACTTGAGTAAACACCGTTTAATGGTAAGTTGGCTCCGGCTGGCCCTATATTACATGCACTAATTGTATTTGCAATGTTACCCGTAGTTGTACCCGTAGCAAAATTTAAAACACCAAAAGATGTTGTAGAACCTGTAAGTGTACAATTTTGAATAGTATTAACTGAGGCATCCCCAATAAAACGAACAGTACTTGATGCACCGGTTGCGGCATTGGATATGGCCAAAGAATTGCTGCCGGTATTTAATCCATTGATCGTAACATTATCTGCACCATTTAAATCAATCAAATGCCCGGTAATAGCTCCCGTTATTGTTCTAGCTGCACCACCACCTGGCTGAATACTTAAAGAAGTCCAAGGGCCCGTGCTTTGATTAAGTACTGCACTTGCACCTTCTGTGGTATTGCCAATAATAGTAATAGCAATGGTATTACCCGCTTGAGAACTGGCATTAATTGAAGTAAATGCCGCACCTAAAGTTGCAAATGGACTGGCAGCATTAGTTGCCGCATCTGCTCCAATTACTGCCACATTTTGTGCATTAACTTTTGCACCAGCAAATAAAATTACCGTAAATAAGAGGGCGTAAATTTTCCGCATAAAATGAAATTTATTATTTAAAATATTTTTTTTAAAAACAAACAAAACATGGAAATTACTAAGGGAGTTGTAGTTCCTGAAAGCAATTTAATGTTCAATATTATAAATGATGTTAGAGATTGTTTACTAAAAGGAAAGGATTACAACACAATATATACAGATTTAACCATTAAAAACATTTAACGTTAATTTAATTTTTTTAAACTTTTCCACCAAACTGTTCATTTTTTTTCGGCAACGATTTTAGGTAAACCCCTTCAAACCAAAAATACAGAGTGGGTTCCGTTAACAGGGCCATCTCACGGCTATTACAAATAGAAAATAACGAACAGGGGGTAAAATAAAAAAACGAACAAGAAATGCTGCATGTCGAAGTTTTACTCCTATTCTCATGCTAAATTCCTTGTTCCTTGCCTTCCTGCCGTAAGGCAGGTTTAATATTAAAAGAGTCTCTATTTCAAATCCTGCCCAGTATTTTCATTCTGCTTCTTCTTATGCTCCCTGTATTTCTTTACCCCATAAGCTGTACCCGCTGCCAGCAGCAGCGATAAGCCACCGTCTATAGGTGTATCATTTTGCCTTTACCCAATAAATATATAAAGGAAACAAACTTCCGGTCATTCCCTTTTTCATAACTTTATGCTGATCAAAAATTAATTCTTAATTGCTGATGCTCATTTCGCTTCAATAAAAATTTTGAATTACATATAGGAAATAACGAACAAGGTGGCAAAATAACAAAAAAAGAACAAGGAAAGCTGAATGGCAAAGTATACACTCCGGTTACCATTCAACATTCCTTTTTCCTTGCGTGCCTAGGCAGGTTCAATATTAAAAAGTCTATTTCAAATCCTGCCCTGCATCCTCGCTTTGCTTTTTCTTATGATTACGGTATCTTTTTGCACCGTAGGCTGCACCGGCGGCAATCAGTAAACTAAGGCCACCATCAAAGGGTGCAGCAGGGTCATCACCACCCGCCGGCGGCTGGCTGTGGCTGTTTAAGGGTAAACTTAATATTGCTGTCAATAATAAATAAGGTATTATTTTTTTAATCTGCATCGTTTTGCTTTTTTCGGTTATTATATTTTATTGTCCAATTATACTAAATACCACCGTGTAACTCGTTTTATCGTCACTCACTAACTGTACCCTGTAAATGCCTGCGGCCAAAAGCGGGGGCAGGTTTAGCTGGCGGCTGGCTGTGCCACCGGCATGTGTAATGCTTTGCATGCTTACAACTTCGCCTTTACTGCTAATTATACGCAACCGGTAATTACCTGCAGGCAGATTTTTTAAATCTATAGCCGCTTTGCTTACCGTGGTTGGGTTAGGATATACGGTGATTCCAGAATTT
>JBKJLT010000559.1:0-6945 GCA_046596765.1 Ferruginibacter sp.
CTGCCGGATTTTATACATTTTGACCGCTTAGGTCAGCAAATTACAAGTTTCTTTAAATTAGGAAGCACATTATCAATCACTTATACTCAACAAAAATTTGGGGCGGACAAGTCGGGAGCATTCCTTGTTCCTTTTTTTATTTTACCCCCTGTTCGTTATTTTCTATTTGTAATAGCCGTGAGATGGCCCTGTTAACGGGACCCAATCTGTATTTTTGGTTTGAAGGGGTTTACCTAAAATCGTTGCCGAAAAAATGAACAGGTTGGTGGAAAAATTTAATAAAATTAAATTAACGTTAAATGTTTTTAATGGTTTAATCTGTATATATTGTGTTGTAATCCTTTCCTTTTAATAAACAATCTCTAACATCATTTATATTATTAAACATTTAAATTACTTTCAGGAACTACAATTTCCCTGGTAATTTTCATGTTTTTGTTTGGTTATAAAAAATATTTAAAAAAAATAAATTCCTTTTTATGCGGAAGATTTACGCCCTCTTATTTACGGTAATTATGTTTGCCACAGGCAGTTTTGCCCAAACCCCTGGTACTTATGTTTATACAAATGGTACTGCAGCGTTTACCCTGCTCAGTGGTGCCACAGCAGTTACTGCTACCAATGCATCCAATGATGATGGTATTTCTGCTTCGCTGAATATTGGTTTCACCTTTAATTTTGGCGGTACGGCATTTACAACATTCAAGATGAACACCAACGGCTGGATCAACCTGGGAGCCACCAGTACAGCCACTACCAACTATTCATCGCTGAATGCTGCCGACAACAATATTGTTGCTGCCTATAGCGGGGATTTAACTTCAGCAGGAAGTGCCATGAGTTTTTTAACAAGTGGAGCAGCTGGGTCGCAGATATGTAAAATAGAATGGAAAAACTTCACCGAATTCAGTAGTACAGAAGTACCTGATCTCTCTAATGTACAAATCTGGTTATATGAAACCAGCAACGTGATAGAGATTAGATATGGTTCATTTACAGTAGCAGCAAGAACGGGGGCACAGAGTCCTTTACCTCAGGTTGGTATCAGAGGTACTTCCACTGCTACAACCCAGGTAACAGCCCTTAGTTCTGCAACTACGTGGGCAGCGGCTACAGCTAACAATACCAGCACTTCCACCATGCCTGCTACAACAACAGTGCTACCGGATAATGGAAGGATGTACACATTTTCACCCCCACCACCATGTGTAGCCCCAGGCAATCAACCCACGGGTTTAATTTTAACTCCTGTTAATGCAGCACAAATAAACGGCAGCTTTACTGCAGCCAGTCCCAGTGTTCCCAACGGATACCTAGTAGTAAGATATCCAAACCTTGCGGCAACCACAGCGCCGGTTAATGGTACAACCTATACTGCCGGTGGAGCTTTAGGGCTGGGAACTATTGTACAGTCCGGCGCAGCCACCACTTTTAGTGCAACCGGGCTTTCGCCTACAACCACCTACGATTTCTATGTTTATTCAATGAATAATTTGTGCAGTGGTGGCCCCTTGTATTTAACTGCAGGGCCTTTAACAGGTACTGCTACCACACCGGCGCAAACAGTACCAAGCTGTGCCACCACTTTTACTCCGTTAAATGCAGCTACAGGGGTGCCGATCACCCAGGTACTTTCCTGGAGCGGTGCTACGGGTTCGCCGGCAGTTACCGGCTATAATGTGTATTTAAGTACAAATCAGGCTTTAGTTACTTCAGAAGACCCTTCTGTAAGAGTGTCAACTAACCAGGCCGGTCTTACTTTTACACCTTCTCCGGCTTTATTATACAGTACAACATATTACTGGAAAATTTCGCCAATTAATTCAATTGGTACCACTACGGGTTGTCTTGTTAACTCTTTTACCACTTATGTATCGGGAAATATTATCTCAACCGCCACAGGTGGTTTGTGGAGCAGCACGGCCACATGGGTAGGTGGCGTACTGCCAATCGCAGGTGATAATGTTACTATCGCCAATGGTTCTATAGTAACAGTTGATCAGGTAGTAACGGGTATCGGTAACCTAACCGTTGGGCAGGGTGCATCTGGTATATTGCAATGGAATGGTACTGCAAACGCCATGACCTTATTTGGTAATCTTACTGTTAGCAGTGGGGCTAAATTTTTACCTTATATCAGTGCAACCACCGGGGTCACTATCAATATAGGAGGTAATCTGGTTAATAATGGATTTGCCAATCTTGCTATCGGTACCACTACTAATACGCTTATTAACATGAATGGCAGCCAGCAGGCAGGGGGCAGCCTTAGCCAGGCTCTTACCGGTACCGGTAACTTTGTTGGTGATGGTGCAAATGGCTTAATACGATCTTTATTTTTCCAAACTACCGGCAATAGCTCAATTACTACCACACAAAACCTTCGTACTATCAGTTTTGCCCATACAGCCGGTACGCTAACTACAAATAATAAACTTACCATTGATAATACCATTCAGGTTTATGGACAGGCCATAAATACACAGGTGGCCAGCGTTGCAGTTACCAATATGGGGGTAGCTTACTCAAGTGCACCGGTTGTATTTGGAGCGGTTGCATCGGCATGGACTGCTGGTGGTGCTGCTGTACTTAATACAAGATATTTCTCTGGTGGCAATGTTTACCTGTGTACTACGGCAGGTACATTTGATGCGGTTAATCCACCTGTTCATACTACTGGTATTGCTGCAAATGGTTCGGCTAATTTATTATGGCTGGCACCTAATGGTACGCTGGGTAATCCGTTTATAGCAACTCTTACCACTCTGGGCACGCAATATTTTTATGGAGGTAATTTGTATGTTTGCACAGTTGCTGGTATCCCAGACATAACTGCACCACCAGTGCATGTAGCAGGCACTGCCGTTAGTGGTGCAGCCACCTTCCTTTATCAGGGTGCAGCAGCCACTGTTTCTGTAAACTACGATGGTGCTACGCAAACCGTAAGAAGCCTTAACATAACAAATGCAGGAAGCGGTTATTCCGGAGCACCAACGCTTACCTTTAACGGCGGTGGATTTACCACTGCTGCTGCTGCAACTACGGTATTATTCCAGTCAATTGCTGGTGCTGCAAACAGCTCAACGCAAAGAAGTGGCAGTGCTACAGTTACCGGTGCTGTTACTATCAACAATACACAAGGAGCTTCTGCACAATCTGGCGTGGGTAATATTACTACCAGCAATGGCGGTGTTAACTATACCGTTGCGCCAACAGTTGGATTTACTGCACCTACGGGTATTAACCTTTTAACTGCGGTTGGTTCTGGTTTTACATCCAACCCGACTATTACCGTTACAGGTGGTACATTAGTTTCGGGCACTGCTTTAACTACTGCTAACTTTTTTATTACTGTTAACCAGGGTAAAGTAGTATCGGTTTATTTAACCACAGCAGCCCAACCGGGTACCTATTCTGTTCCGCCAACACTTGCTTTCACAGGTGGTGCTGGCGCAGGTGCAACGTTGGCCTTTCCGGCAGGTTGCTGGCCCACCGCTACTGCCATTATTGGTGCAAACAGGCAAATAACCAATTTTACAGTTACCAATGCAGGTTTTGGTTATGTGGTTGCACCCACAGTAGGAGTAGGTATTACCAGCGGAACACCGGAAGGGGGAACCTTTACCACCGTAGCTACTGCACCTACCTGTCGTATAGGATTATATAATCTTACTATTAATAACTTTTCACCGTCTGCATCCAATGTGCCGGTACCAGAAGATGTACTTATTCCTGCTAACAGAAAAATAAATGCACTTTCATTAGCATCTCCGGGTCTTGGTATTAATTTAACTTCTAATTTAGAAATATTCGGTTCTACTACGCCAATTACGCTAACGAGCGGTACAGTAAACATGGGTGGTAATAATTTATTATTCTCCTGGAATGGTTATGCCGGTACAACCGGTTCTGTAACGTCAAGTGTAACCAATGGTTCTATAACATTAACAACAAGAGGCGGCGGCACAACAGGAAGCACTTTAAACTTCCCGTTTGATGCTACTTTCTCCTGTTTTACGGGTTCTGGAACATCTGCTGCAAATGGAGCTTCTGTATTAACAGTTACTGCCAGCAGAACAGCAGCTCCAACTGGCTCAGGCAATCCTATAGGTACTCGTGCCTATAATGCTGTTGTAGATGCTGGTGCTGTATATGGCACCAACCCTACTGTAACCCTTAACTATAATGTAAATGATGCACTGGTATCCGACCAGGCGAGTTTATTTGTAGCACAATCTGCTGTGATTACCGGCCCATGGGTAACCAGGAGTGTAACTTCTGGTAGTGGTTCTTTGGCTGCAACAGGTTCCCGAACAACGGCTATAAGTGGAGTTGGCCCGATTGTACCAACTGGTAACGATTTCTTTGCGTGGGTATCTACCTTTACAGCTACACCGCTTAATTATAACGTAACCAGAACAACCGGAAATACTTATAATTCAATTATTGCAACCGGTACTGATATCTTTACCGCGGCAGGTTCCACCGATGATAATACTGCGTCTGTGTCATTGGCTGCAATAACGGGTGGTGCCTGCACTTTCCAGTACCAGGGTCAAACAGTCACCGGGTTTAGTTTGTGCACCAATGGTTGGCTGAAACTGAATACTGCAACCAGTGGGGCAACAACCTCTACCTCATTTAGTAATCAAATGAGTTTGCTCCCAATGGTGATTGCTCCATTCTGGGACGATTTAACAACAAATCCAAACGGTGGTACACTTGCGCAATTACAGGCGTCAATGAAGTATAAGGTGATTGGTGCTACGGCAGGCACCCGCCAGATTGTAATGGAGTGGAAGAATATGACTGTATTTGGTGCTGCGGGTCCGCAGTTGAACTTCCAGGTAGTATTGGATGAAAGCAATAACAGTATCGCCATTAATTATGGCTTATTCCAGGGCTTTAACGGAACCAATGACCACCGGTATTCTTATTCAGTAGGTCTGGCCGGGCTAACAGTTAATGCCAATCCTTTACCAGGGCAGGTTTTTGCCCAGCAATACGAAAATACCAATGCGTTCTCCAATGAATATGTAAATGTGGCCAGTGTGGGACATAATGGTTTATTAAGCATGCCGGTATGTAATTCATCGCTTAATTTTGTACCGGGCGCTTACCCAGGCTTTACGCCGCCGGCCAATACCCCACCTGTTAATGATGAAACTTCAGGGGCAATAACTGTTGCTGCATTAACGGCATTCCCTGCTAATCTTTGCGGCAACTTCTATACCTCTCGTAATGCCACTGCATCTGTTCAGGCAGTATGTGCAGGAAATAATGATGATGATGTGTGGTTTAAATTTACGGCTAACCAGGTAAATACAACGGTAAGAGTATATGGTGCAGGTGGTTATACCGCCCGTGTGCAAGTGCTGGATGCGGCCTTTAATCCCTTATCCCCGGCACAATGTGTTGTGGCTGCGCAAGGCGGATTGGTAGATGCCAACCTTGTTGGTATTACGGTGGGTAACGTTTACTTCGTAAGGGTTTATCATGATGGTGGTGGTATACAGGCAACTGCTACGGCATCCATTAATAGTGCCGGACAGGTAAACTTGGTTACCATTACCAATGCAGGAACTGGCTATTCTACTACCTCTACTGCCACAGGCTCAAATGGAACGGCAAGGGTTCGCCTTACAGGCGGCGGCGGAAGAGATGCTGTTGGTCAGGTTACTATTACCGGTGGTGTTGTTACAGGCTTTACCCTTACAAGTGGTGGTTATGGTTATACAAGCGCCCCAACCATTACTATAGAAAAACCAAACTGGGCACATAATGGAGAGTTCGCCCTTGTAGTATATGCCCCTGCAATCAATGATGAGTGCTCAGGAGCTAAAAACCTGACCAATCTTAATAATACAGGTTGTACAATTGGCCAGAATTCGGCAAATGATAATACAGGTTCGGCTACACCATCAGCAGAAGCTGTAGTATGTGGCAACCCGGATGATGATGTGTGGTTTAAGTTCACGGCAATCAATGCCAATACACGAATCAATGTACAGGGAACAGGTTCTTTTGATGCGGCTTTCCAGGTATTTGATGGTGGAGCCGGAGCAGGTAACTGTGGTACAAAAACTTCCCTTACCTGTACCGATGCAACCGGCGCAGGTGCATTGGAAACAATATTACAAGCTACAATTATCGGTAATACTTATTTTGTAAGAATTTATCATACCGGCGTAGGTTCTGTAACTGGCGAAACATTTACAATTTGCGTTAGTTCGGCTGTGCCTGGCTGTGTGGCCGCACCTACTGCTCCGCTTAATGGAGGAACTGCATGTGCTGGCCCCGTTACTTTAAGCTGGCCTGCTGTAGCACTTGCTACCAGTTATGATGTATTTCTTGATCCTGCTCCGGGCCCGGCAACTACTAATGTTTCCGCTGCTCAGACTGGTACCTCATTTGTTACTGCAAGTTTAACCCCAGGCAACTATTTCTGGAAGGTAGTACCAAAGAATGCTTTTGGAGATGCTGTTGGTTGCGCCGACTTTACGTTTATGGTAGCTGCCGGTAACACATGGATAGGCACTACCGCTGATGCTTCAATTTCTTCTAACTGGAGTTGTGGGGTACCTACTTCAACAACCGATGTTATTATCCCTGCTGTTCCAAGTGGTGGTAATATGCCAATAATGACAGCTGCACTATCTGTCCGTAATGTTTCGATGCTGGGTGCTTCAACAATCAGTATTGGAGCTAATACACTTTCTGTATCTGGTGCAATTTCAGGTACTGGAACGTTTAGCGGTTCTTCAACGTCAAACTTAACAATAAGCGGAGCAGCCGGTACGTTAAACTTTACCAGCGGCAGCCGTTCGCTAAACAACTTAACATTAAATGCATCCAGTAGTGCCACTTTAGGTACAGCCTTAGATGTATTTGGAACTATAGGCTTAACAACAGCGTCATTAAACCTGAATGCACAGAATTTAACCT
>JBKJLT010000591.1:0-5428 GCA_046596765.1 Ferruginibacter sp.
ATACCATGTTGCAATACATAACCAATATTTTCAATGGTGGCAAAACCCATCCCCACCATTACGGCATAAACAATACCATCAAAAGGGTCATCAAAAGACTTACGGCGGAAAGGTACAAACCGAAGTGCCAGAAATTTACTTCCTTCTTCACTTAAGGCAACAATGATATACGAGAAAACTGCTGTGTACAAAATATTTTCGCCCATCAAACGGTTAACCGGTTTAGTAAAAGCTAACTCGATGACCAACGCCGGAATAATACTCAATGCACCCATAAAAAAACTAAACATCAATAAACCCAGTGGTTCTCTTTTATATTTGTCTTTAAAATAAATAAAAAGACAAATGGCAAAACCCGGTGCAATAGCAAGTGCTAATAATCCCATATTCAAAAGCGGTTTTTGTGTTACTTTTGACCAAGTTATATTTTTTTAACGATTGCCCAAATTAATTGAACACATCAATGAGTGATAACTATTTACCGCTGGATGATAATCCAACCGGTTTTCAACAAATAAAAGACCTGCTAGCAAAAGATCAACAGCTTGCCATCACCGGCAATGCCCGTGAACGCATTACTAAATGCCGCATCTATTTAGAAAAAAAGATCAGTAATTCTGATGCCCTGTATTACGGCATCAACACCGGTTTTGGCTTTTTACAAAACGTACAGATTGATAAAACACAATTGCAGGAACTACAGCGAAACCTGATACAATCTCATGCCTGCGGTATGGGAGAAGAAGTGCCGAAGGATATTGTAAAGCTGATGATCGTTTTTAAAATAAAATCACTCAGCTATGGTTACTCTGGGGTGCAAACCGATACAGTGGAAAGGTTGATGGACATGTACAACAACGATGTGCTGCCAGTAATTTATACACAAGGATCTTTAGGTGCTTCCGGCGATCTGGCACCACTCAGCCATTTAAGTTTACCATTGATTGGTTTAGGAGAAGTGTATCATCAAGGCGTTAAAATGCCAGCTTCAGAAGCACTTAAAAAGCTAGATTGGAAGTCCATTGAATTAAAAAGCAAAGAAGGCCTCGCATTAATAAATGGCACCCAGTTTATGAGTGCTTATGGCATGTACAGCCTTGTGCAATGCCAACGTTTAATTAAATGGGCAAACATTATTGCATCCATCAGTTATGATGCATTTGATTGCACCATTGAACCGTTGCACGAAAATATACACGCCATACGTCCTCATTACGGGCAGGTGGAAACTGCTGCAACCATGCGCCAATTATTAAGCGGCAGCGAAATTGCCGCTACAAAAAAAACGCAGGTGCAGGATCCTTACTCTTTCCGCTGCATACCACAGGTACATGGTGCAACCAAAGACAGTTTCGATTATATCCTCAGCGTTTTCATCAAAGAAATAAATTCGGTAACCGATAATCCAAATATTTTTCCTGATGAAGATATGATTGTAAGTGGGGGAAATTTTCATGGCCAACCTTTGGCAATTACATTAGATTTTCTGGCAATTGCCATGGCCGAACTGGGCAGCATTTCAGAACGAAGAACGTATCAGCTCATCAGCGGACAAAGAGGCTTGCCTGCATTTCTGGTTTCAAATCCCGGATTAAATTCGGGATTGATGATTCCGCAATACACGGCTGCAGGCATTGTTAGCGAGAACAAACAATTGTGTACGCCATCATCTGTTGACAGCATACCAAGCAGCAACAACCAGGAAGACCATGTAAGTATGGGCGCCAACGCCGCAACCAAATGCAAAAGGGTAGTGGATAATATAGAGAAAGTTTTGGCAATTGAATTATTAACTGCGGCGCAGGCATTGGAATTTCGCAGGCCGTTAAAAACATCGCCGGTTCTTGAAGAAATTGTATCTGCATTTCGCAAAGAAGTAAGTTTTAATGATGCTGACAGGATTTTGCATGATGATATGATGAAGGCAGTAAATTTTATTAAAAAAGATTTTCACGCAAAGACGCTAAGTTAAATACATAAGCCACAATTATTTTGCGGCTTTGCATCTTTGCTTCTTTGCGTGAACCAAAAAAATAGATATGAGTAAAATATCAAAATACGACCCCATAAAATATAAAACCCCAACAGGCACCCAACTAACCTGCAAAGGCTGGATACAAGAAGCTGCACTTCGCATGTTATTAAATAATCTAGATCCCGAAGTTGCCGAACGCCCCGATGACCTGATAGTTTACGGTGGCCGTGGAAAAGCAGCAAGAAATTTTGAAGCGCTTGATAATATTATTAAGGCCTTAAAAGTTTTGGAAAACGATGAATCGTTGTTGATACAAAGTGGTAAGCCCGTTGGTATTTTACAAACACATAAAGATGCACCTCGTGTACTAATCAGTAATTCGCAACTGGTACCTAACTGGGCCAACTGGAAACATTTTGATGAGCTGGAAAAAAAGGGACTGATGATGTACGGGCAAATGACAGCAGGTAGCTGGATATACATCGGCAGCCAGGGAATTGTACAAGGCACTTACGAAACATACGCTGCTATAGCCAATAAACATTTTGGGGGAAGTTTAAAACATACATTAAATCTTACCGCTGGCCTTGGCGGGATGGGTGGCGCACAACCCTTAGCCATCACCATGAACGAGGGAGTTGCCTTAATTGCTGAAGTAGAAGAGTGGCGTATAAATAAAAGAATAGAAACAAAATATCTGGATGAAAAACATACTGATATTGATGAAGCCATTGACGCAGCAATAAAATACAAAGCCGATGGAAAAGCACTCAGTATTGGAGTTCTATGTAATGCCATTGATTTGTTGAAAAGATTAATTGAAAGAAATGTCATTCCCGATACCTTGACCGATCAAACATCGGCACACGATCCGCTGGTAGGCTATGTACCTCATGATCTTAGCAATGAACATGCAAACATCCTCCGTGAAAAAAATCCAGAGGAATACATTGCCCGCAGTTACGAAAGTATGTACCTGCATGTGCAACTGATGTTGCAGCTGATGGATAAAGGAGCAATCACTTTTGATTATGGAAATAATATAAGGGCAAGAGCCAAAGAGTATGAAGATCGTCAGGCGTCAATCGTGAATCGTGAAACGGGTGCCCAAACTCACGCTTCACGACTCACATCTCATGACTGCTTTGCTTTTCCCGGCTTCGTTCCCGCTTATATCCGTCCGCTTTTTTGCGAAGGCAAAGGCCCATTTCGCTGGGCTGCACTCAGCGGCGATGCTGAAGATATTGCCGTAACCGATAAAGTAATGATGGAACTTTTTGCAGATAATGCAAGCCTGATGCGCTGGTTTAAACTGGCACAGGAAAAAATTGCTTTCCAGGGATTGCCTGCACGCATTTGCTGGATAGGACAGGGCGACAGAGAAAAAGCTGGACTTGCTTTTAATGAATTGGTAAGAACGGGAAAAGTAAAAGCACCCATTGTAATTGGGCGTGATCATTTAGACACAGGATCTGTTGCATCTCCAAATCGAGAGACAGAAGCAATGCTTGATGGCAGTGATGCTGTTGCCGATTGGCCGGTCTTAAATGCATTGGTAAATACAGCAGGCGGTGCCAGTTGGGTTTCATTGCATCACGGCGGTGGTGTGGGTATGGGCTACAGCATACATGCCGGCATGGTGATTGTTGCAGATGGTACCGATGAAGCGGCGCAAAGATTGAGTCGTGTGTTACGCAACGATCCTGGCATGGGGGTGATACGACATGCAGATGCAGGCTATGATGTGGCAAAGGATTATGCAAGGAGATTTAAACTGGATTTACAGGATAGATTGAACAATAGTTGAGCATGAATACAATCAACTGGGGCATCATCGGTTGCGGCGATGTTACCGAAATAAAAAGCGGCCCTGCCTTTAATAAAGTTCCCAACTCATCACTGGTTGCAGTGATGCGCCGTAATGCAGATAAAGCTGCTGATTATGCAAAGCGGCATAACGTACCCAAATGGTACAGCAATGCAGAGGAGCTCATCAACGACCCGGAGGTAAACGCCATTTATATTGCCACGCCACCCGCATTTCATGAAGCATACACAATGGCAGCCATTAAAGCAGGCAAACCCGTTTACGTAGAAAAACCTATGAGCATGAATTATAAGGCTGCTCAAAAAATGTATTTAGCTGCCGAAGAAAATAATGTAAAGCTGGTGGTGGCACATTACCGCAGGGAGTGGCCGCTGTTTAAAAAACTGAAAGAACTGATTGATACAGGAACCATCGGCACCATACAATTAGTAAGATTGGTTTTTGATAAACCCGCATTAACGCCGGCAGAACTGGCCGATGAAAAACTTGCCTGGCGGGTAAACCCGGCCATATCCGGCGGCGGGCTTTTTCACGACCTGGCGCCACATCAGCTTGATATTATGTTCCATCTTTTTGGCGATGCCAAGCGAATACAGGGCATTGCAACAAACCAGGCCGGCAATTACGCAGCACACGACCTTGTTGCAGGCAATATCCTTTTTAATAACAATATCGCTTTTACCGGAAGCTGGTATTTTAATGCAGAAAGGTCCGCCGATTATTGCGAAATAGCAGGAAGTACGGGAAGCATACGCTTCTGTTTTTTCAGCGGAAATAATATTGAGTTTACTGTTAATGGCGAAACTAGCAATTACACATTTGATGCCTTGCAGCATGTGCAACAACCCATGATTGAAAAAACGGTAAGCTACTTTCTTGGCCATGCCGATAATCCCTGCAGCGGCTACGAGGGTAGTATCATCATGCGTTGGATTGATATTTTTGTAAGCGGCAGGTAAATATTGGTGATTCCTGTAATTAAATCATTGCGCAAAAAGCAAAATGTATATACGGTTTTGCACTCTCAGCATATTGGGTTATTTTGGTTATTCAAAAATATAGACATGAACAAACTACGCTCTTCAATCATTCTCTTATTCGTCTTTGTAAATTTTGCTGCTGCGCAGGAAACTGTGGATATGGCCATGATGCAAAAAATAAAAGACGAAGAAAAAAACAATTCTCAAATTGCAATGATTGCACACAACCTTACGGATGTATGCGGCCCACGCCTTACCAACTCGCCGGGTTATAACCGTGCACTGGATTGGGTTACGCAGATATGTAAGGAATGGGGATTGCAAAATGCCGGCCGTGAAGCATGGGGCGAATTTGGTAAAGGATGGCAAAATGAAACAGGCACGCTGGCTTTAAAAATACCTTATTACCAGGACATTACTGCTTATCCTATACCCTGGTGCAAAAGCACAAAAAAATCTGTAAAGTCAGAACTCATCATGCTGGATAACCTTGATTCAGCCTCTATAACCAAAGCAGGAGCGTCTTTAAAAGGAAAGATAGTGATGATAAAACCCGGCGGTACAACCATACCTGATGCATTTAAAGCTTATGCAACCCGGTACGGGGATACCAGCTTAGATAATATCTCCGAAAAATATATGGTA